>CANGPW010000059.1 GCA_947456185.1 Bacteroidota bacterium
AAGCGTTGTTTCAAGCCATTATTTATAAAACCAATTTCCGCATTTCCTTGCATATAATTTCCTTCATTTACTATAAAAACACCGCCCGAAATAGAATCGGGAATGATAGTAATATCAGGAGTTTTCGGTGCTTTATCGCACGATAAAAATATTGCAAAGCAATAAGAAAATATAAATGTTTTAATGAAGTTTCTCATTGATTTGATGTTAATGAATTACAATTTTTTGATGAATAGTTTGCTTGTTTTGAGTAATGGTTAAAATATAAATTCCCGCTTCAAAGTTATTGGTTTCAATCAGCATTTTATCGTCTGAAATGGAATAAAAAACTTCCATACCAAGATTATTTTTCAAACTAATTTGCGCATTATTTTTCAAATTATTCAGCGTTAT
The DNA here is from genome assembly GCA_947456185.1 of Bacteroidota bacterium. GTDB lineage: Bacteria > Bacteroidota > Bacteroidia > UKL13-3 > UKL13-3 > JAAFJM01. Next base: position 394 of record CANGPW010000059.1, read on the forward strand.
ATTTTCTCCCATTTTTACTGGATTTGGATAAACAGAAAATGCAGCTTTTTCCTTTTCCAAAATATTAACTCCATATAATTGATTGATTACTCCAACAGCATCTAAATCGAAGCCACTGGCTGCAAAAGGAGTGGGCCAGGGGTCAATAATTTTTCTTCCATTTTTATCTCTTGCTGGGTATTGTGCATATTTATTTCCAACTACGTCAATGAGTTTTACATGTGTAATTTTACCAATGTTTATAGACGATAAAGGAGCAAAAATGTTTAAGTCAAAAGGTGTTCCATAGCCGCTAATGTATTTACCTGCCAAACCATCTACTAAACTAGCATTACTGCCATCAAAATTTCCCAACTGAATGGTGGTGTCAATATAGGAACTTGCAGGGAATCGAACATAATGAATGCCATCGCTGCTTACTTCTACAAATGCCAATTCCATGTGCGAATCTGACTGTGCATTTCCTAAAGTAAAACCGTTTTCAAACACACAAAAATCAGGTCCTTCTTTATCGCTAATTGGATTATCAAATTGAAGAATGGCAATACCTGAATCGCCCAAACTAATTACTGAGCCATCGGCTTTTAAAGTTCCATAAAACTCACTGCCAACTGTTGCTTTTCCAAGCGAGGTATCCAAATAATTTTGCCAACCTCTGCTTACATTACAAGAAGTAGCCCAACCTTTAATCATGCTGCTATCACGGTATATGGCTTTGGTGCTTCCAAACCCAACTTGAGGATCAAATTGTGCATAGGAAAACTTGCTAAAAAGCAAGGTAATTAGGAGTATTTTATATTTCATATTTTTGGTTTTTTCTATAATTATAAATCGTTTCGACAAGCTCAACGACCACGGAAACTGAGCTTGTCGAAGTGCTTATTAATTACTAAACGAAAAGCAATTTCATACTTTATCATTCAAACTTTGTTTATTGTTTCACAAACTTACTATTCAGAACTCCATTTTCAGTTTCAATTTGAACAACATAAATGCCGTTTGCTAAGCTGTTTATATCTATGTTTTTTTGCTTGCTTTGCAATACCATTTTACCATGAATATCTATAATATTTATAATTGAATATCTTTCATTATAATCAATGTTTATTGTGTTCGAACTTGGATTAGGATAAATTTTTAAAGTGCTGTTTGTATTCGTTTCATTAATTCCTGTAAAGAAATCATATTTGAAATTATCAATGCTAAAAAAGGCAGGAGTATTCATTCCAAATTGTCCCACATCGGTTGATTCTAATTTAAATGAAATGCTATCTACAAAACCCAATTTTGTCAAATCAGCGTAAGTCCAATTTTTTAAAATATAATCTTTACTATTATCCGAATTTCTGTAATCTGCTAAATAAAAAACCACACTATCAGATGCTTTTTTACTTTTGGCATATCCATTAATAATAATTCTAAAATAATCGGCTTCATCACCACTAGTTCCACCAAACTTTTTTGCAAAACCATCGCCATTTAACATACTGAAATAAGGATAAGTGCAATTGTTTATCCATAATCCTAACGATTTAAATTTACCATCTAATGGAATTGAAATAGTATATTTAAAACCACTATTACCATTACTAACTGCATAATTTGTAGAGTTTTCAGCACCTTTTCCATTAGCTGAACTATATAAATTAGTAAATCCTTGAGTAGTTGAATCGGTGCTGTTTGAAACAGCAAAACCACTGTTCCAAAAATTATAAGAAGGGGAAACAGAAAATGAACTAGGAAACCTAACACCACCACTTATATATTCTTCAGTAAAAACATGATTTCCTCTGTTCCAAAAGGTTTGTCCATATGGAATGATAAGGTTTTCAAATGTAGCAGTATCAGCATTTGTAATGATATTATCTATGCAGAAAAATGCAGGTGTATTCATTCCAAATTGGCTGGTATCACTGCTGCTAAGGGTAAATTTTAAACTATCCAAACTGCCCAAAGTTTGTAAGTTTACATACGTCCAATCTTTTATAATATAGTCTTGTGCATTGTTTTGAAACCTGAAATCAGCTAAATAAAAAACAACTTTTTCTGTTTTCATATTTCCATTTTGATATGCATTGATAGTTACTTTAAACCAATCGGAATCATTGCCAGAAGATCCACCAAACTTTTTAGCAAAAGCATCACCTTGTTTCATACTTAAAGCAGCATAAGTAGTGTTTGAAATATATAATCCTTGAATACTATTTTGCTTTAAATTTAAAATTGAATTATTTTGTGAAACAGCATAATTATTGCTATTTCCAACACCTTTGTTGGCATAACTTGCATATAAATTTGAATAATCACCAATCAAGGTATCATTGGTTTTGGAATACGCCCAACCACTGGTCCAAAATCCACCATAACTGATGTCGTAATTGTTTTTAAAATCGCACGAACCACTGCTAAATTTTGAATCAAAATTTCCGTTAGCAGGAATTTTATAATCGTTTGCACCTTGAAGCGTAATGTCTTCAAAGTTGGAAGTTTGCGCATTTAAATGGGTGCAAATAAATGTTGCAATTCCTAATGCAATTGCGATTTTGTAAAATTTATTTTTCATGATTATAGTTTATTTTTTGGTGATAGAATATTGTATGGTAAATTGAAAATTCCTTAAAGGCATTGGCCTGTTGGGCATTATTAAATAGCTTTTGTTCCAAATATTATTGATACCAACTTGGAATGAAAGATTATTTTGTTCATTGAAAATAAAACTTTTTGAAACCACTAAATTACCTATTTCAAAATCATTATTCCATTCACTTAAATCCGACTTTGTAAAACTAACTCCAGTATAAATATGGTTGTATTTTAGGGTAAAATTTTTATAGTTATAGAACAGATTTACTACATGTTTTATACGCGGAGTAAATATCAATTGAAAGTCGTTTTTATTATCTACAGCAGTTAAAAAGCTGCCTAAATAATTGAATTGAAAATTGGTGATTTTGGAAAATTGATAGTTGCTTTTTGCAATGAATTCAATTCCTTTGGCGCTTACATTTCCAATATTTATAGGTGAAAAAACTGCTACATTGACAGGAATCCACTGAATATAATTTTCGGTATTTCGGTAAAACATGGAAAAGGTAAAATCAAATAAAAAGTGCTCCTTTTTTTGAATGAAGTTCAAAGCACAATCACTGCTCCAACCTTGTTCCGATTGCAAATTGATATTGCCACCGTTTTTCCAATATAAATCGTTAAAAGTTGGTAAGCGATAAGTTCGTGCTACGTTTGCCTTAAAGAGTAAATTTTTAAACAAGGTTTTTTGTAAATAATAATTGGGCATGATTGGAATAAAACGTTCGTTTACCAATTCTTTTCTTAAACCAATTTGCTGTAAAAACTGGTGCTTTTTGTTTTGATATTTATAATAAACAAATCCTGAAAAGCGGTTCTGATTCACTGCTTTTTCATAACCATCTACATTGGCAAAAGCCAACCAATCAATTACACCAATATGAATACTATTATTTTCATTGAAATGAATGTTTTTTTCAGCCGATAAATTATAAGTATAGCTTTTACTAAACGATTTTGGAATGTCGTTGCTTTCATAAAAAAGCTCATCATAAAAATAAGAAATTTTTATTTCATTATTTCCTCTTAAAGTCTTGTTATTCCAAGTAATGACAGCTCTCAAGTTTTTGTCTTTTTGCTTAGCATTATTAGGCATTGCCGATAAATTTGGAGCAATTTGTTTGTTATTTTCTCCATACCAAACCAAAGCTGTAAATGAGGTTTTAACATTTTTTTGAAACGATAAAACTTGCTGAAAACCGTGGGCATTTAAGCCTGCATTTTTTTGAAAATAGGTATTGTTTTTATATTCATATTCAAAATTATTATTACCAAAATTGTTATAAACTTTGGTGCTTGAAAACAACCTTTTATGGTTAAAACTTATTTTGATGGCATTTTGAAACATCCCATATTCAAACGCACTAGCTAATAATTCTACTTTAGGTTTTTGTTGCGAAGCAATAGCGCTATTTATAAACAGCAAACCGGCCATGGCGCCACTTCCCCAAATCCCTCCATTTCCTCCATATTGCAACGAAACTTCATCACTAAAAAAAACTGGAATGGAGCTAAAATCTATTTGCCCATTCATTGGATTTTGAATATTTATTCCGTTCCAAATTACTGGTGTATGATAGGCATTGCTTCCTCTAAAACTAGCTGTAGCCAAACCACCCGAACCATAATTACGAATAAAAACAGGGGTGTTTTCTTGTAGAACTTCTGCCATGGAGTTTCCTTGTCGGCTTAATAATTCTGGCGCTGAAATGCTTTGAATTACACTGGCATTATTTAAATTGTTTAAACGTAAACTTTTAATAAAAACAGGTTGTAGTTTTAGCAGAGAATCAGCTTGATTATTTTGTGCAAAAGCCAAAACTGCAATCAAATTCATTACCAAAGCACAACTATATTTTATCATTTTAATTAATTAAATAAATATTGTTGTAGCTAACGACCAATTGAAAATTGTAAAATACAATTCAACCAGTGTTAAAGTAATGATACCGATAAATAAAACTTTAAAAGTTTTGTGGTTTCGAAATCACTGCAAGCTTTTTTTCCCGAAAGCTACAATCTGTTTTGCTATTGGCAGGTCTTCTGACTCGCATCATTTTTGTTTGGTCTTCCCGTTCCGCTTGGCGGAACAGTGACAAGAATAGAAACAAAAAACGATTTTAGTTTTAGGCTAAAATAAGATGCTTACAGCAGCGGGTACTGTCCAGGATTTTCACCTGATTCCCTTTTAATTTTTGTAATGGATATTTAGCCATTTAAAAACCAAATGCGAAGCAAATATAATTTGAATGTTGGCAAGTACAAGGTTTATTTTTGAAATGGCTTTAGAAAACTTTCTTGGAGTTGTGTCGTCTCTATGAGACTCAGTTTTGGTTTGCTCGTTTATGATACAATAGTGTCACCTCCATGAGGTTTAATTTGGCGACATTTTTGTGAAAAACTTCAATAAAAGTAGTCTCGTAGAGACGCAACTATTGTAACAAAAGTAAAGAGCGAAAACCTCCCACAAAAGCAGTCTCATAGAGACGACACTATTGTAAAACGAAGCTAAAAACCAGAATAAATCTCCAGCAAAAGCAGTCTCGTAGAGACGCAACTATTGTAACAAAAGTAAAGAGCGAAAACCTCCCACAAAAGCAGTCTCTTAGAGACGCAACTATTGTATCACTCTATCCACTCCCACAAAAATCTTTCATCATACTCAATTTCAAATTTCTCCAAAAACTCCAAATACTCTTCTTTAAAACTTCTTTTTTTATGATGTTCTTCTTGGTTCAGAATATATTTATATACATTTTCAATTTGTGATTTTGAATAACTAAATGCACCAAAACCTTGCTGCCATTCAAATTTACTCTCAATCATTTCATTTTCATTAATAAATTTAGATGAACTAGACTTAACAGCTTTCACCAAATCAGAAATTGATTGTTTGGGATTTAACCCAACAAATAAATGCACATGGTCTGAGTGTCCATTTACAATGATTGATTTGTGATCCAATTCTTCAACAATACCAGACATATATTTAAACACCCTTTCCCTTATTACTTTTGAAAGTAAATTTTGTCTTCCTTTAACCGGAAAAACAATTTGAATATAGAGTTGAGTGTATGTATTTGGCATGTTTTATGGATAATATTAGATACACAAATAAAAACATTTAAAACTACTTTTAAACATTCGTCAACTAAATTTCATAATCTGATAAAATTATCGGTTTTTTGTGTTTTAAAATTATGTCAGATATCATCAAGCTTTTACCAGAACATGTAGCTAATCAGATAGCAGCGGGCGAGGTAATTCAGCGGCCAGCAAGTATAGTTAAAGAGCTTTTAGACAATAGCATTGATGCGGGTTCTACACACATAAAACTAATAGTAAAAGATGCCGGTAAAGCATTGGTTCAAGTAATAGATAACGGCAAAGGTATGAGCGAAACCGATGCACGTATGTGTTGGGAACGCCATGCTACTTCTAAAATTACCAGCATTGCCGATGTTTTTAAAATAACAACAATGGGTTTTCGTGGCGAAGCTTTGGCCTCTATTGCTTCTGTAGCAAAAGTGGAATTAAAAACCAAAAGAACTGAAGATACAGTTGGCACTTTTATAGTAATAGAAGGAAGTAATACCATTACACAAGAAGCAACGGCTTGCCCAACGGGAACAAGCATTACCGTTAAAAATTTGTTTTTTAATATTCCTGCACGCAGAAATTTTTTAAAGTCAAATCCTGTGGAGTTACGCCATATTATTGATGAATTTACTAGAGCTGCTTTGGCTAATCCAAGCATTGGCTTTGAACTTTTTCATAACGATGATTTGTTGCACCAATTAAAACCTGCAGATTTTGCTTTTAGAATCTGCGATTTATTTGACGATAAAAAACCTGAAAATTTGTTATTGTTCGAAGAACAAACTACCATCATTAACGCAAGTGGATTTATTGGAAAGCCACAAATAGCTAAGAAAACGAGGGGCGAGCAATTTATTTTTGTAAACAATCGTTTTATAAAAGATGCGTATTTGAATCATGCCATTGTTAGTGGATTTGAAAACATTATTGCCAAAGATCAATATCCATTTTATTGTATCAATATTGAAATAGATCCATCAAAAATAGATGTAAATATTCATCCAACTAAAACGGAAGTAAAGTTTGAAGATGAGCGAAATATTTATCAAATTTTAAGAGCTGTAACACGTAAAGTTTTAGGCGAAAATTTTGAAACACCAACATTGGATAACAGCCATGAAGACAATCGTTTTTTACAACGCGATTTGTATAATAACCAGGCTACTCACTTTAATAATATTCAAATCAATAGCTCGCAAACCATTGGAAAAGCAAGCGATGGCAAAAATGATATTTTTAAAAATGAATATGCAAATTCGCGAAATTTTAAAAAACAACAAACTACTAACTGGGAAGATTTATTTAAAATAGCTGCACCAGAACTGCCAATTGAAACACAAAATTCATCTGAGCAAAATGCACAGCAAACGCTCATTGAAAACAACAAACAAAATAGTCAGCAATTTTTACAAATTCAACAAACGTATATTGCTACGCAAATAAAAAGTGGCATGTTGTTAATTAGTCAACAGTCAGCGCATGAACGAATTTTATTTGAAAAATATTTAATTGCTATTAAGATGCAGCCCATCGTTAGTCAGCAAAAATTATTTCCAAAAGCCATTACTTTAAATGCGAACGATGAAAGTATTTTACGAGAAATTTTACCTGAAATTAAAGCATTGGGATTTGATGTAAATGAATTTGGTAAAAACACATTTGTAGTAAATGGTGTTCCGGCCGAAATGCAATACAATAATGAGCAAGATTTGATTTTAGATTTAATAAGTAACTATAAAGAAAATAGAAATTTAGCCGATAGTAAACACGAATTAATAGCTAAAATTTTAGCCAAAAAGGCAGCCATTAAGGCTGGCACTGTGCTTGCCATCGATGAAATGAACCGAATGGTAGATGAACTTTTTGCGTGTAGCGAACCCAAATATTCGCCCGATGGAAAAGCTTGTTTACTTACACTTAGTATGGCCGAATTAGCCAATATGTTTAAATAAATTGTTCCAATAAATAAATAAAAAATGTTCAAACAATATCGTCCACCAAGTGCAAGTGTATTGCCACCGGCAGTAAAAAACTTGCTAATTATTAATGGTCTTTTTTTCTTAGCAACTTATGTTTTAAAAGACAGAAATGTGGTAGATTTAACCAAAACATTTGGGCTATTTTTTCCATTAAGTCAAAACTTTAAACCATTTCAGCTGCTAACTTATATGTTCATGCATGCCGATTTTTTTCATATTTTTTTCAATATGTTAAGCTTGTACATGTTTGGCACTAGCATTGAAAATTTTTGGGGATGGAAACGTTTTAGTGTATTTTATTTGGTAACTGCATTAGGTGGAGCTGTTGTTTATTTATTGGTAAAATACATTGAAATCTCACAGTTAAAATCTCAAATTCCATTAGACGTTTATAACATGGTAGTGAACGATGGAACCGAAATGATTAAGAACGGTTATAATTATACCAACACGCAGGCTGCCGATTTAAATTTACTCATCAATATTCCTGTAATAGGTGCAAGTGGCGCGGTTTATGGCGTTTTGCTAGCTTTCGGAATGATGTTCCCTAATACTGAAATTATGATGCTCATGTTCCCAGTTCCTATCAAAGCCAAATACTTGGTTTTTATCATGGGAGGCATGGAGTTATTACTCGGAGTAAATAATGCTGCTGGCGATAATGTGGCGCATTTTGCCCATTTAGGGGGTATGTTATTTGGCTTTATTTTGGTAAAATATTGGAACAAAACCAATAGAAATACTTTTTATTAATCGTTTAGTTTTTAATCAATTTCGGATGTCGTTATTAGATGATTTAAAATACAAGTTGACACAAAAAAATGCAGTCGTAAGAATCATTGCATTGAACGTTTTGGTGTATTTGGTATTTGGACTTGCACATGTTTTATTTTGGCTATTTCAAGCCAACGATATTTTATCGTTGGTTGAAAAAAAATTTGTTTTGTATGCCAATTTGAATAATTTTATCATGCAACCTTGGGGCATTATTACCTACATGTTTTTTCACGATGGGTTTTTTCATATTCTGTTTAACATGCTTTGGTTATATTGGCTAGGCACTTTGCTTCACGAATATTTGGGCAATACACGCGTGTATCAAATTTATTTTGTTGGCGGTATTTTTGGCGGATTTCTTTATATGTTTTCCTATAATGTTTTTCCGGTTTTTAGTGTAAACCTAAACAATTCTTATGCATTAGGCGCATCAGCTGGAGTGCTTGCCATCGTTGCGGCCGCGGCTACTTTGTTGCCAAAATATACAGTTACGTTATTTGGAATTTTCCCCGTTCAATTGCGTTACATTGCTTTGGTTTCTGTATTAATTGATTTGTTAAATATTCCTAGCAATAACGCAGGTGGAAGAATTGCGCATGTGGGTGGTGCGCTTTCAGGATTTTTATTTATAAAATACCTTTATACCAATAACGATTTAACCAATTTCATTCATTCGGTAAGTACTTTTTTTAAAGGATTTTTCAAGCAAAAACCAACCATGAAAGTGCATCATAAAGCTGATTCAAAAGTAAATTTCAGTGCTAAAGCAAATAAGCCAAATCAGGCTGATATAGACGCAATTTTGGATAAAATAAGCAAAAGTGGATATGAAAGCTTAAGTGCAAAAGAAAAAGAACTGTTGTTTAAAGCGAGTAAGGATTAACGGAGTGCGAAGTTCGAAGTGACAAAAGTTCGAAGTGAAGTAAGGAAAAAATGCGAAATGTGGAATGACAAAAGTGCGAAATAGGTATCAGAATAATATTATAAAATCAAACTGAACCAATCAACTTATCAACCAATCAATCCTTTTTCCAATAAATATTCAGCTATTTGAACGGTATTGGTGGCAGCACCTTTGCGCAAATTATCGGCTACAATCCATAAGTTTAACGAATTTGCTTGGCTTTCATCACGTCTGATTCTTCCCACAAAAACTTCATCTTTTCCATCGGCAAATAATGGCATTGGATACTCAAAATTAGCCACGTCATCCTTTAAAATTATTCCGCTGGTATTGGTTAAAAGCGAACGTACTTCTTGTAAATCAAAATCGTTTTCAAATTCAATGTTTACACTTTCTGAATGTCCGCCAGTAGTAGGAATTCTTACACAAGTAGCCGTAACTTTAATGGAATCATCGCCCATAATTTTTTTGGTTTCCAACACCATTTTCATTTCTTCTTTGGTGTAACCATTTTCCAAAAAAACATCAATTTGTGGAATGGCATTTTTATCAATTTGGTATTTATAAGCCATTTCGCCTGCAATTCCATTTCGTTCATTTTCCATTTGTTGAACGGCCTTTACGCCAGTACCTGTAACCGATTGATAAGTAGAAACCACCACACGTTTTATTTTATATTTTTGGTGCAGCGGTTGCAATACCAAAACCATTTGAATGGTAGAACAATTTGGATTGGCAATGATTTTATCGTTGGCAGTTAACACCTTTGCATTTACCTCAGGAACCACTAATTTTTTGGTTTCATCCATGCGCCATGCCGATGAATTATCAATGACGTAACAACCTACTTCAGCAAACGTAGGCGCCCATTCCAATGAAACGCTACCACCTGCAGAAAACAATGCCACTTGAGGTTTTTTATCAATGGCTTGTTGCATGGTATGCAAAGTATATTCAGTTCCTTTAAATCTTATTTTTTTGCCTGCCGACTTGTCGGAAGCAACGGGAATAAACTCTGTGATTGGAAAGTTTTTCTCTTCCAAAACCCTTAACATCACTGAACCCACTAAACCGGTGGCACCAACTACTGCAACTCTCATATATTTTTATTGATTATATGCTGCGAAAGTAAATGATAAATTGGAATTATGAAGTATGAATGATGAAGTCCTTATACATCGAGAAAGTATGAAGTATAAATGATGAAATTATTCCTTTATAATTTTGATGTGCTGTTTGTTCATTTCATCTATACTCAGGAAATACATGCAGCTTTGTAATTTTTCTGTGTTCAACATGGTTTTGTCAAGGGTTTTAAACCTTTCATGGATGTAACATTGTTCAAATTTTTTAGACGTGATAATTCTTCACTCTACTCGGTTCTTAATGCTTCCACAGGGCTAATATTCACTGCTTTTTGGGCGGGAATAATGCCGGCTAATGCGCCAGAAATTACTAAAATAACAAGCGCTTTTAATACAATAACTATATCAACACTTGGGTTTTGAAACATACCTGTTTCTTGTCCTTTTAGCGCTATGTTTACTGCTTCTAATGTAAAAACACCACACACCAAACCAATATAACCAGCAATGGAAGTGAGTAAAATACTTTCCCAAATTACTTGACTCATAATATTTAATGGTGAAGCGCCAATGGCTCTTCGCACGCCAATTTCTTTGGTTCGTTCTTTTACTATGATGAGCATAATATTGCTTACACCAATAACGCCAGCTAATAAAGTTCCAATGCCCACAATCCAAACTAAAACTTCAATTCCACGAAATAAACCCATTAGTTTTTTAAACTCTTTTTCACTGTTCCAAGTGCCAATGGCTCTGTCATCTTCAGGCGAAATGTTGTGCCTGTTTTTCATTAAAACCTTGATCTTTTCTTCTACCATAGAAGCGGAATAAGCAGGCTTTGCAGTTAAAGTAAACCAACCAATTTTTCCACCAAAATTAAATGCATTTTGGAAAGTGGTAAATGGAATATAAATGGTTTGCATTTTTTCTTGCACATCATCGCCACTGTTATCGGCTTTTAGGGTGCCTATTACTTTAAAATATATTCCGTTTACCTGAATGTATTTGTTAATAGGAGCTTCGTTTTTTGGAAATAATATTTCGGCAACTCTAGGTGCAATGACACAAACTTTTCTACGTTCTTTGATGTCTAATTCATTTAAAAAACGACCTTCAATAATTTTAAAAGTTTGAATTAATTTTGTTTCAGGAAAATCGCCACGAACAGTAAATGCGCCAGTAAATTTTCCACGATTCACATTATTTTCACCTCTGTAACCACCTAATTGCGCGGCAGGAGCTATTACTGCTAATTCTGGTACATTGTCTTTGATGGCTTGAATGTCTTCTATTTTAAAATCAAAACTTCGTCCGCGAGGCAAACCTTTATAAGCAATGGAAGTATTTTGAGTCCACATATAAACTGCATTTTTTGCAGTTCCACCAAACGATTCCGTCACACCATTTTCTAATCCGTGTCCGGAACCCAACATAATAATCAACATAAAAATTCCCCAAAACACGCCAAAAGCAGTGAGGGTAGTTCGCAGTTTATTTTTACTCAGTGTTTGATATATTTCCTTTAGTTTTTCCAATATTATTTTAAATATTTATTTCAATAAAAAAGGCAATTTATAAGTTAAAACAATCAATAAAAACTATTTTATTTAAAAGGCTTAAACTTTATCCTATAATTGAAATTAAAGCATAAAAAAACCTCCAACAATTTATTGTTGGAGGTTTTTTTATGTTGTTATAGCTATCAACCACGCCAAAGCGTGGCAAGCTAATAACTATTTATTTAGCTTTTTTTCTATCAAAATCTACAACAATAGGAGTTGCAATGGCAATAGATGAATAAGTACCAAATACGATACCAACCAATAATGCAAAAGTAAATCCTCTAATTACTTCACCACCGAATATAAATAATACCAATGCCACCATAAATACAGTTAAAGAAGTAATAATGGTACGGTTTAAAGTATTGTTCAAAGCGTTGTTAATAATTGAATGAGTATCTTCTTCGCGTTTGTGAATATTTAAAAACTCACGAATACGATCGAATACAACCACGGTATCATTAATTGAGAAACCAATGATGGTTAATATAGCCGCAATGAATGCTTGGTCTACTTCCATGGTAAACGGCAATAAACCATCAAAAATAGAATAGAAACTTAACATCATCATTACGTCATGCGCTAAAGCGATGATAGCTCCTAAAGTATATTGCCATTTACGGAAACGCACCAAAATGTATAATCCAATTCCAAGCATTGAAATAATAACGGCCCAGAATGAACCAGTTTTTATATCGTTTGCAATGGTTGGTCCTACTTTAGCGGAGCTTAAAATAGTAATTTTATCGTCTACTTTGCTTAAGCCTTCTACTAATTTAGCTTGAACTTCGTCAGCTACAGTTGCAGAAACGTCCTCAATTTTATAAGTAGTGGTAATTTTTAATTTGTTGTCTGTTCCAAATGATTTTACTTCAGGTGCATCACCAAAAGCGCCTTTCAAAGCCTCACGAACTTGAACGGATTCTACAGGCTTGCTGAATTGGATTACATAAGTGTAACCACCTTTAAAATCAACGCCTAAAGTAAATCCTTTAGTAAACATTGACACAATTCCACAAGCTATAATTACACCTGAGAATAAGTAAAATTTCTTTCTATTTCCAACCCAATCAAAATGAATGTTTTTAAATGCATTCATGGTTTTTGCAGTTGCATATTTTATTTCATGTCCTTTTTCAATCCACCATTCAGTAACTACACGGGTAAATAATACAGCAGTAAACATAGATGATAAAATACCAATGATTAAAGTAATAGCAAATCCTTGAACTGGTCCTGTACCAAAAATATACATTACAAATCCTGCTAATAAAGTGGTTAAGTTTGAATCTATAATAGAAGAACTTGCATGTTGGTATCCATCAGCAATGGCATTTTTTAAACTTCTTGCACCTAATAATTCGTCTTTAACACGTTCGTTAATTAGTACGTTTGCATCTACCGCCATACCAATGGTTAGTACGATACCAGCAATACCAGGAAGTGTTAATGCAGCACCCATTGAGGCCAATACACCAATAATGAAAAACACGTTTAATAGTACAGCAATATCGGCTACATAACCTGAGTTACTATAATACAATACCATGAATATTAAAATTACGATGGTAGCAATAATCATACTCCATAAACCTTGGCTAATTGCTTCAGCACCCAAACTTGGTCCAACTACTGCTTCTTCAACTATACGAGTGGTAGCAGGTAATTTACCACTTTTTAAAACGTTTGATAAATCCAGTGCTTCTTCTTCAGTAAATCCACCATTAATTACAGAACGTCCGTTAGGAATTTCGTTTTGTACATTAGGTGAAGAATAAACTAAATTATCAAGTACAATAGATATTGAATGACCAATATTTTGTTTAGTTAAATTTTTCCATTCAGTAGTTCCTTGACCGTCCATGGTCATGTTTACTTCTACTTGGCCACTTAATTGCGAAATATCTCTATTAGCTTGAATAACGCGTTCGCCACTCATAGCAGCTTCGCCATTACGTTCAGTTTTTAAAGCGTGTAAACGTACAGCACCACCATTATCGCCAACACCTTTATATTCCCAAGCAAATTTTACATCAGTAGGAATTTCACGTCTTACTTCAGGGCGAGCAAGCATTGCATTTATTTTAGTAGTATCTCTAATTACAGCAGTACCACACCAAGAACCACTAGGCATTAATTGACCTTTTTCGTCAACTACAGGCATAATAATTCCCAATAAAGGATTTTCTTTTTGGAATTGCTCAGGAGTCATTTGCTTATTAGCAGCAGTATCTTTTTTAGCTTTTGTAGTGCTATCAGGTTTAGCTTTTGTACCTCCAATATCTGCCAATGCATTTGTTTCCGCTTTAGTAGTATCAGTTGTAGCTGCAGTTTCTGCAATAGTTAATGTTTTTAAAACATCATTTGCTTTTTGTAAAAAACCATAAGCAACGGTGTTGTCATAAGTTTGATAAAATTCTAACTTAGCAGTTCCTTGTAATAACTTACGCACACGAGCTGGATTATCTACACCTGGTAATTCAATAACTACGCGGCCAGTTCCTTCTTGTTTTTGAATATTTGGTTGAGTTACCCCAAATTTATCAATACGAGTACGTAAAACTTTAAACGAACGCTCAATCGCTAATTCAGTTTCTACTTTTAAATACTGTAAAACTTCAGCGTTTGTTGAAGTTAATTTTACTTTATCTCTGTTAGTTGGGTTAGCAAAAATAGCTGCTAATTTTCCATTAGGATCTATTTTAGCATATTCTTCACCAAACAAAACAATAAATTCTTTTTGACTTGTTTTATGTGCTTCAGAAGCGTTATTCACTGCTTTGTTAAAGTTTGCATCAGGATTGTTATTGGCTAATCCTCTTACTAACTCATCTTGACTTAACTCTAAAGTTACGTTCATACCACCTTGTAAATCTAATCCAAGGTTTAATTCATGCGCTTTGCACTGTAAATAAGTATATTTCTTTATACCTACGTTGTAAACTACTTCACGTCCAATTGAATCAATGTACGATCTTTCTTTTTCTAAATCACCATTAGCAAATGCTTTTGCTTTTTGCTCTACTCGGTAGGTTACCAAAGAAAATGATAGATGGAATAAACTAACTATCACTAAGGCAATGGTAAAAAACTTAACTGCTCCTTTAATTTTCATTTTGTTATATGTATTCTTTTGTTATTTCTATTTGTAAAAATATATTGCTTAGTTAATTAAGCAATATAAATTTTCCTTTTGAATTGTCGCTGCTTATTAAATTCACAAAGGAGCGCAAATATATGTTTTGAGTACTTAAAAGCAAAGATTTTAAGTATACTAATTATTAAGCAGTTAAATATTTATTTTAAATTGAGGCATCTTAAACAAGTCAATATAACGACTAATTAAACCTTTTTTCAAAATTGATATTAAATTGAATAGTTTTTTAGAATAACACGCTAAAAATGAAATAATGTGTTTATAAATGCACATTCATTAAACACAAACACCATTTACTTTCGTTACTTAAATAATAAATTTTTTAGCAATGGAAAACACACAAGAAGGTTTAAACTTTTTAGAATTAATTTTTAAAGGTGGAGTGGTAATGATTCCTATTGGATTATTATCAGTAGTAACTATTTACTTAATTATTGAGCGTTTTATTTTTATAAAAAATGCTTCAAAATTAGAAGTTAATTTTATGAATAATGTAAAAGACCTTTTGGCCAAAGGCGATTTAAAAGCTGCTCGTGCTTTTTGTCAACGTGTAAACTCTCCAATTAGTAGAGTAATTGAAAAAGGAATCATGCGCATTGGAAAACCAATAAACGACATTGAAAGCAGCATAGAAAGTATGGCAAGTTTAGAAACTGGCGCATTAGAAAAAAACTTAAATTGGTTAGGAATTATTGCTGGTATAGCTCCAATGTTAGGTTTTATTGGAACCATTGCCGGTATTATTAAAATATTTTACAATATTGCTGTAAGCGATAATATTAGCATTGGTTTAATAGCTGGTGGTTTATATGAAAAAATGATCACCTCAGGTTCTGGTTTAATAGTAGGTGTAGTGGCTTACACTGGTTACCATTTTTTAAACAGTATGATTGACAAGTTTAATACTAAATTAGAGCGCACTGCTGTAGATTTTATTGATATTTTAGAAAGCTAATTTAACAAAATAAACAGCATGAAATTACGCAGAAAAAAACGATTTGAAGCTGAAGTTGCTACTTCATCGCTTAATGACATTATGTTTTTTCTTTTGCTATTCTTTTTAATTATTTCAACCATTGCTAATCCAAATGTTATAAAAGTTTTATTGCCTAAGGCAGAAAAAAGTCAAACTTTAAACAAAAAACAATATGCACTTTCGGTGAAAGAAAACAAAGAATATTATTTTGAAAGAGAACTCATAGACCCTACCAATTTAGAGCAAGTTTTAAAAGAAAAAACTGCTGGAGTTGAAGATCCAACCATTGTTTTGCGCATGGATGCAAAATTAAATATTCAAGATTTAGTAGATATTCTTTCCATTGGAACTCGACTAAAAATTAGAATTGTAATGGCTAC
>CANGPW010000060.1 GCA_947456185.1 Bacteroidota bacterium
CTTCTTTAAAATCAATTTCGTGTTTAATGCAATATCCTTGCACTAATTTTAACCCAATTCCACAGCCCGAAAGTTCTTTAAAAGGATAAGGGCAATCGGCTTGTTTTGGATTTAAAATAGCTACTGCCTTTGGCAATTCATCGCCTGGTAAATGATGGTCGCAAATAATAAAATCAACGCCTTTTTTGTTGGCATATTTTACTTTATCGTTGGCTTTTATACCACAATCTAACGCTATGATTAAACTGTAACCATTATTGCTAGCCCAATCAATGGCCATAAACGAAATGCCATAACCTTCGGTATATCTATCGGGAATATAATATTCTATTTCTTTAAAACGCTTGGAGAAAAAATCGTAAACTGTAGCAACCGAAGTAGTTCCATCCACATCGTAATCGCCATAAATTAATATTTTTTGATTTTTTGCTAAGGCTTCATCTATTCTTTCAATGGCTCTGGTCATCCCTTTCATAATAAAAGGATCGTGCATGTGGGAATATTGAGGTCTGAAAAAATTCTTTGCTTTTTCAAATGTATCAACGCCACGTTGCACCAAAATTCCTGAAAGCACTTTGTTTACATTAATAGCAATGGCCAAAGACTCAACGGTCTTCTTATCGGGTTCGGGTTTGGCTCGCCATTGTTTTTGCATAATGTGTGGCGAATGTAGTGTATTGTAAGTAATTTTATTTCATTTTTTATGTAAATGGCTTATTTTTAGTTTGAAAAAATTGGTAAAACTCTAATATAACAAAGCAATTTAACCATCTAACAAATCTCCAAATCAAAAATCAACAAGTTTTGCTTATTTTGCGCCTCAATTTATGAGTGAAGATATATTTAAAAAAGTAGTATCGCATTGCAAAGAATACGGTTTTGTATTTACCAGCAGCGAAATTTATGATAACGGTTTAGGGGCGGTGTATGATTACGGGCAAAATGGTGTGGAGCTAAAAAATAATTTGCGCCAATATTGGTGGAAATTTATGGTGCAAACTCACGATAATATTGTGGGATTAGATGCTGCTATTTTTATGCACCCAAAAACTTGGAAAGCCAGCGGCCATATTGATGGTTTCAGCGATCCAATGATTGACAATAAAGACAGTAAAAAGCGTTACCGTGCTGATAATTTATTGGAAGATAAAATTGCTAAATACCAAAAAGATGGCAAAACCAATAAAGCCGATGAGTTACAAACGGCTTTGGATAATGCACTTTTGGCAAACGATTTAGACCAACTAAAAACGTTAATAGAACAACACGAAATAGCTTGCCCAATAAGCGGAACACGTAATTGGACCGATGTGCGCCAATTCAATTTAATGTTTAGTACCGAAATGGGTGCAATGGCCGAAGATGCTGATAAAATATACTTGCGTCCAGAAACAGCGCAAGGAATTTTTGTGAATTTTTTAAATGTTCAAAAAAGTGGTAGAATGAAAATTCCTTTTGGAATAGCACAAACCGGAAAAGCATTTAGAAACGAAATTATAGCACGCCAATTCATTATGCGCATGCGTGAGTTTGAACAAATGGAAATGCAGTTTTTTGTTCGGCCGGGTACACAAAAACAATGGTTCGAATATTGGAAAGAAGCAAGAATAAAATGGCATTTAGCATTGGGTTTCGATAAAACGAGTTACCGCTTTCACGACCATGTGAAACTTGCACATTATGCCGATGCGGCAACCGATATTGAATTCGATTTTCCTTTTGGATTTAAAGAAGTAGAAGGCATTCATTCTCGTACTGATTTTGACTTAAAAAGTCATCAAGAACATTCAGGAAAAAAAATGCAATATTTTGATGCTGATTTAGACGAAAATGGAAAACCTTTTGGCAATTATATTCCTTACGTAATAGAAACCAGCATTGGTTTAGACCGATTGTTTTTATACACACTTTGCGCAAGCTACAAGGAAGAAGAAGTAGGCGAAGGAGATAAAAAAGATACGCGAGTGGTTTTGGCTTTGCCACCAATTTTAGCACCTTACAAAGTAGCTATTTTCCCATTAACTAAAAAAGATGGATTGCCAGAAGTGGCACGTAAAATCATTGACGATTTAAAGTTTGATTATAACTGTTTTTATGAAGAAAAAGATGCAATTGGCAAGCGTTACCGCAGACAAGATGCCTTAGGAACTCCATTTTGCATTACGGTAGATCATGAAAGTTTAGAAAATCAAACGGTAACTATTCGCTACCGCGATTCAATGTTACAAGAACGTATAACAATCAGCAGCATCAAAAGTATTTTAGATGAAGCCATTAATTGGAAAAAGATTTTAACTCAAACCATTTAAGGTGTATTGAAATAAAAAAAGTTGCAGTTTAATATAAGTGCAGCTATTTTATTGTCATAATTATCTTCTTTTATGTTTCCATCTTCTATGACTCCAAAGCCAAATTTCTGGTTGATTTATAATGTCGGCTTCTAGCAATTGATTAAACGTTTCTGTAATATAAAAATCAGGCGTAGTTTGAGGTTCCATGGTAATTATATCAATTTTTATTTCATAATAACCGCGCTTAGGTTTTATAATATGACAATAAATAACAGGATAATTGAATTTTTTAGCAATTTTTTCGGCACCCATAAAAACAGGAGTATCTTGGTTTAAAAAAGTGAGCCAATGGGCATTTTCTTTACTCGGTGTTTGGTCGGAAATAAATCCAGTTCCTGTTAATTTATTTTTATTGGCAATCATTCCACGTAAGGTGTTTTCCATGGTGATCATTTGAATGCCAAATTTTTCTCGCATATTTTTGGCAAACCATTCAAAAAACGGAATACTTAATTTATGATAAATTCCTACAATGTCTGCCTTACCTTCTAAATGCCAAATATTAGGTAACCATTCCCAATTTCCCATATGACCAGTTAAAATAACAAAGCTTTTATTTTGATTGATAATTTCCTCCATCACCTCCAAATTTGTATAAACTCCATGTTTTTTTAAACCATTTTTACTAATATTAAGTAATTTAAAAGTTTCTAAAATGGTATCGAATAAATGTGAGTAAAACTTTTTGGCAATGGTATGTATTTCTGTTTCAGTATATGTTGGAAACGAATTACGCAAGTTTTCATAAACCACTTTTTTTCGGTATCCAATTAGGTTAAAAGCCAAAAAGCACAAACCATCACTTAATAAATACAACAATGGAAAAGGCAGCAAGGCCAATAAATACAATGGAATGGAATAAATATGGTATAAAAACTTTTTCATTTAATGTATTGCAATAATAACAAGATAATTTCATCCTAAAAATATTCAACTAAAATTCTTTATTTTGAACCATCATGTCCGCACCAAAAAGCAACAAATTAAAATACTTAAGCAGTTACCTTTTCGACACCGTTATTGAAAGTTTTGACAGCACTAAAAACGGGAAAATAAATGTGGTGATGTTGGAAGGAAAACTAATGGTAAATACCCGAAACGCCAATCAATCGTTCGATGGTTTGCACTTTTTGTTTCAAGCTATTTTTACTTATTTACAAATAGAAAAAAATATGCCACAAAAGGTTTTGTGTTTGGGTTTAGCCGGAGGAAGTGTAGTTCATATTTTAAAAAGAGAATTGCAATTAAATTGCAAAATTACAGCAGTAGAATACGATGAAATAATGGTAGAAATTGCCAGAAAATATTTTGATTTACAACAATTCAATAACCTAGATGTTATTACGGATGATGCCTTTGTTTATGCTTCGGAGCAAAGCGATAAAAATACATTTGACTTAATTATTGTGGATTTATTTGAAGACAATAAAGCGGTTGAAAAAATATACGATGCAGCTTTTAACGAGCAATTATTGCAAATGTGTCCACATGGAACCATTATTATAAATACCATTTGTAATACCAAAATTAAAGAAAACCAAACTCAAAAACTGTTGGGTTTTTATCAAAACAAAGGATTGAATTGTGAAGTAAAAACGTTTCCAATTTCAAATAAAAACAAAGTTTTAATAGTGAATACTTGAAAACTTTCGTTAAGCTACAATCAACCAAAATGGTCGTCATTGCCAGGAACGAAGCAATCTCAAGAACAACAAAGGGATTGCTTCGTTCCTCGCAATGACGTTTAATCTTATTGAATAAAAAGTTATAGTAAACAACATGGTTTAATATATTTGCAACATGACAATGAATTGGCCGCAACTTTTAAAACCTTATAGATTTAACCAAACACTGCAAGATAATGTTACGAGCAGAACTGAATTTGAACGCGATTTTGACCGAGTAGTTTTTTCTGAATCATTTAGAAAACTACAAGATAAAACCCAAGTAATTCCACTTCCCGAAAACGATTTTGTTCATAACCGACTTACACATAGTTTAGAAACTTCGAGCGTGGGCCGCAGTTTAGGACGAAAAGTAGCAGAAGCATTATTACTAAAATATCATACATTACAAAACGAATTAAGTAGTTACGATATAGGTTGCATTGTGGCTGCAGCTTGTTTATCTCACGATATTGGCAATCCGCCTTTTGGACACAGTGGTGAAGATGCCATTCGTGAATATTTCCTTAACGGAAAAGGTAAGGAATTGGAAAAGGAAATAAATAATCCCAAACAATGGGAAGATTTAACCAATTTTGAAGGCAATGCCAATGGTTTTAAAATACTTTGTAATTACAGTGGAAACGAAAAAGGTTTGCGTTTAACTTACCCAACTTTGGCTGCTTTTAGCAAATATCCAAAAGAAAGTTTACCCAATTATTCCGATAAAAAAGTATGCGAAAAAAAGTTTGGATTTTTTCAAAGTGAAGTTTCCTATTTTACCGATGTAGCTCAAAAATTAGGTTTGCTCAACCTTAGAAATGATGGAAATTTGAATTGGTGTCGTTATCCATTGGCGTTTTTGGTGGAAGCTGCCGATGATATTTGTTACAGCATTATTGACTTTGAAGATGGCTTAAACTTAAAGTGGATTGACCTCAGTTATGCCAAAGAATTATTGATTCCATTTGTAGAGTTTTTTGATGGAACCAAATTTGAACAAATGACTTTAGAAGGCCAAATTGGTTTTTTGCGTGCCTCAGCAATTGATAGCCTTACCAATGAATTAGCGGTTATTTTTATGCAAAATGAAGAAGCTATTTTAAACGGGACTTTTAATAAATCGCTGATAAAACTGAGCAGTAAAAATCATTTAATTGAAAAAATAAAAACCATTACAAAAGAAAAAGTATACAGAAACAGAGTAGTTTTGGAAATAGAAGCAGCTGGTTTTGAAGTAATCAGTGGCTTGTTACATATTTGCATCAAAGCTATGAACCAACACCACGAAGCACAATTAGACCAATCAAAAATATTTTACCAAAGTAAAAAAGTAATTGAATTAATTCCAGAACAATTTATAGGTAAAAATAAAATTCCAAATCCTGATTTATACACCCGAGTAATGAAAATTTGCGAATTCATTTCGGGCATGACCGATAATGCAGCCATTGGTTTTTACAGAAAATTAAAGGGAATTCAGTTGGGGTAGGTTCGGTTAATGGGTTGATATTGTTAATTGGTTGATAGATTTCATTTAGTTTACAAAACGATGCCTTCACTTGAAGTGAAGTTATCGGTTAAAGTGAACTTTTCAGCGTTATTCAGCGAAATCTGCGGGAAGTATTAGCACACTGAATAGTAAAAAACTTACCTCCTAAAGAACCAGGAGCTAGTTACCAGAAGCCAGAAGCAAAACACTTAACTAACCGATAAAAAATATTTTCAATATAAAAATTATTACTTACATTTGCCTCTAATAAATAATAAAATTATGTTTGGATTAGGTGGTACAGAAATGATATTAATAGGATTAGCTATTTTACTATTATTTGGTGGTAAAAAGATTCCTGAATTAATGCGTGGTATTGGTCAAGGTATGCGTGAATTTAACGATGCTAAAAAAAGTGTAAAAGACCAAATAGAAGACGGCATGAAAACTAAAGACAAAAAAGACGCTGAATAATATTTTCAGAAATCTTTTAAAATATTTCAATTCGAAATTCCTCTAGGTTTAGAGGAATTTTTTTGTTTAAATTATCATTGCTTTGTTAGCAATAAAAACCCATATAAACACTTGGAAAACTATATTTCATTTGCTCAAATTAGCCAAGATTTAGCTAGTAAAACTATCAATGTTGAAGCCATTGTAAATCAATATTTACAAAACATAGCCAACAAAAAACATTTGAATGCTTTTTTGGAAGTTTGGAGTGAAGAAGCCATTGCTGCAGCACAAAATATAGATAAGAAAATTGCAAGTGGAACTGCTGGTAAATTAGCAGGAATGGTCATTGGCATCAAAGACAATATTTGTTATAAAAATCACAAAGTTTCTGCTTCTTCTAAAATAATTGAAAATTTTGTGTCCTTATATTCTGCCACTGCTATTGAGCGTTTATTAGCCGAAGATGTAATCATCATTGGGCGCTTAAACTGTGATGAATTTGCCATGGGCGCATCAAATGAAAACTCCGCTTTTGGGAATGTTTTAAACGAGATGGATAATTCAAAAGTAGCGGGCGGAAGTTCGGGGGGTTCGGCAGTTTCGGTTCAAGCGCAACTTTGCCACGCTGCTTTAGGAAGTGATACTGGAGGTTCAATTCGTCAGCCTGGAGCATTTACTGGAACATTCGGTTTTAAACCAACTTATGGTCGTATTTCACGTTGGGGTTTAATAGCATATGCCAGTAGTTTTGATATTATTGGTACCATTACTAAAAGTACAGAAGACGCGCAATTATTGCTTTCTATAATGGCTGGAAAAGACGGATTTGATGCTACTGCAATCCAAGAAGATTCAAACACTTTTAATTTTGAATTACCTAAAAAGCAAAAAATAGCATATATTCAAGAAACACTTGACATAGAAGGTATTCAACCAGAAATTAGGCAAGCAACACTAAATTTAATAGAAAAACTAAGAGCCGAAGGCCATCAAGTGGATGCAATAAGTTTTCCTGAATTAAGCTATGTAATTCCTGTTTATTATACTTTAACAACTGCTGAGGCTTCTAGCAATTTATCGCGTTTTGCAGGAATGCATTATGGTTTACGGAGCAAAAATGCAGTAGATATTGAATCAACCATTCGCATGTCTCGTTCTGAAGGTTTTGGACCAGAAGTAAAACGTAGAATTATGCTTGGAACTTTTGTTTTAAGCTCAGGTTATTATGATGCTTATTACACCAAAGCCCAAAAAGTAAGAAGAGTTGTGGCCAATAAAACTGCTGAAATATTTAAAAATTACGACTTTATATTATCGCCAACAACACCTACTACTGCATTTAAAATTGGAGAAAAAAGCAGCGATCCAATTCAAATGTATTTAGCAGATATTTTTACTGTTCATGCTAATATAGTTGGTATTCCTGCTATTTCATTTCCTTATGGAATTGACCATGAAAACATGCCAATTGGATTGCAATTAATGGCAAATCATAAAGAAGAAGCCAAACTTTTGGCAATGGTCAAAAATATCAGACCAAATGCCCTTTAAAGTGTTTACATCTTAATTACTTCTTGTTTTTTCTTTCTTTTTTAACGTTAAACTTGCAATAAATACAAGTACTACCTCTTTTATTATTTTACAAAATGAAATTAACTAATATCCAATTATATAAATTGCAAATCAAAGCTGCAAAAATCATTACCATTTTGATGTTGTTTGCAATTCCTTTTCAAATTTTTGCTCAAGACCAGGCTTATATTCAACGCTTAGCGGCATTAAGGTCGCAAACTGAATTGATTTATAATCCAGAGGTAAAAAAACACATTGAAAATTATATTCAAAATCCTGCTAAAACCCGCGATTTAATTGCTTTAAGCAAATACTATTTCCCTATTTTAGAAAAACATTTGCGAGCAAAAGGATTGCCTACAGATTTAAAATATTTGGCTGTTTCATCTTCAGAATTGAACCCAACTTTTTCAAATACAAATGGAGCAAGTGGTATTTGGACCATGAGTTATACGGTTTCAAAAATGTATAAGTTAAAGGTAAATACTTATGTTGATGAACGCAGAGATATCAATAAATCATCGGCAGTATTTGCACAACATTTTAAAGATTTATACAGTATTTATAAGCAATGGCCTTTGGTAATTGGTGCTTATGGATGTTCACCAATATCCATGAATAAATCAATTAGAATGGCTGCTAACAGTTTATATTATTGGGATATTTTTAACTATTTGCCTGCTAATTGCCGCGATTTATATCCTCAATTTGTAGCTGCTACTTATATATTAAATTATTACAAAGAACACGGAATAAAAGCTACATCTCCTGATTTGGTTTATGAAAATGATAGTGTTCTGGTGAATAAATGGCTTTCATTAAGTCAAATTGCCAATACTCTTAGTATAGATTTAGATGAATTACGTAGATTAAATCCAAAGTTTAAAAAAGATATAATTCCCATGAGCGCAGATGGATATTATATAAAAATTCCTAAAAATAAATCAAAGTTGTTTTACTTATTAAACGACAGTGTTTACAAACCAATAAATACAGATGTAGTACCAATAATCATCGAAAAAGAAGAGCTACAAGACCATACAAGTGTAATTACAGAAAATGTTCCAGATGTTGTTACTCCCAATAATAAAAATACAAATTCCAAAAAAGAAAAAATAGAAACTGAACCCAAAAGTCACAAATTAGCAAAGGTTTTTTATGTTGTAAAACGTGGTGATGTGTTAAGTGATATTGCTGATTGGTTTGATTGCAGCAATGCAGATATTAAACATTGGAATAAATTAAAGAGTAACAATGTTCAAAAGGGTAAAAAACTGACCATTTGTGTAGCAGCAAATAAAACTGGATACTACAAACGAATTAACAAAATGCAAACCAAACAAAAGAAAAAATTGAAAAGAAAAGATTAATTTTTGTTTCAACTTTAAATATAAAAAAGCCAAACTTGTTTTATAGGTTTGGCTTTTTTGTTAAAGTAAAAATTTGAAATACTATTTTTTAAAGTTTTGGGAAGTTTATTTTATCTTGAATAATAATACTTTCACTAAATTCATCTTTTATTTTATTGTAAAAAAGTTTTGCTTCTAATCTTGATCTAAAGTCACCTACTCTTATTTTGAAATATGGTTGTTGGTAGGATAAATAAGCTGTTTGTTCAGGAAATAATTTTAAAAACCTTGTCTTAATAATATTTGCATTAATGCGTTCATTGCCTGAAAATAATTGTATTCTATATCCAGAAATAGTTTTGTTAATATTATTCTTGGCAATATTTTTATCTATTAAACTGTCTAAATAAATATTGTTTCCTTTAATTTTAATAGCACCAATATTTTGTGAAATTGCATTAAAATTAAACCCCAGGCAGTATGTAGTAAATAATATGGTACTAATTACTTTCATTGTTTTCTTCCATAATTTTTAAACTACTTGAACAGCCCAAAATATCAGCTCCTGCTAACAATAACTCTAATGCTTGTTTGTTAGTTTTTATGCCACCAGCAGCTTTTATTTTTATTTTACTGGGCAAATTTGCTCTCATTAATTTAACCGTTCTTGGCTCAGCTCCTGTACTTGCAAAACCAGTAGATGTTTTCACAAAATCTACTTCACAATCGGCACAAACTTTACATGCCTTAATAATTTCCTCATCAGATAAATAGGCCGTTTCAATGATAACTTTTACTTTTTTGTTTTGTAAATGACAAACTGTTACTACCGATTGAATATCGTTTTGTACTGTTTGCATATCATCACTTTTGTACGCAGCAATATTCATAACCATATCTATTTCATCAGCACCACTTATAATTGCTTTTTTGGCTTCTTCTACTTTGGCTCCAACAGTTGAATAACCTAAGGGAAAACCTACAACAGTTATAATTTTTATTGGTTTTTTTACTAAAGTTTTCTTTGCTAATTGAACATAATATGGTGAAACACAAACGCCATAAAACCCATGTGTTATTGCCTCATTACAAAGTTGAATTATTTCTTCCTTTGTACAATCAGGTTTTAAATTTGTATGCTCTATGCGTTTAGCTAATTCCATGTTTTTTATTTTTTAAGCTTATTTATGGTGATTTAAATATTAAACACCTTCTTTCCCGTGACATTGTTTAAATTTCTTGCCGCTTCCACAAGGGCACAAATCATTTCTACCAACTTTTGCATCGGCATATACTTGCTGTTGCTTTGGCTTATCGCTGATTGGTTGACCACCATTTTGCATAGCTCTTTGTTGTGCTTCTCCAATATCGTCAGTTCTGCTGGTTTGTAACCTTGGTGCTGGTACTTTTTTTGGTAATTGTTGTGTTGTTTTTATATTTTGATTGTTATCACCAATCATAATATGTCCTTTGAACAACATGCCTAAAACCTCCCGATTTATTCTACTCAATAATCCTTTAAATAAATTGAAAGATTCTAATTTGTAAATCAATAAAGGATCTTTTTGTTCAAAAACCGCATTTTGAGATGACTGTTTTAAATCGTCCATTTCACGTAAATGTTCTTTCCACTCATCATCAATGATCCAAAGTGTGGCAAATTTTTCAAATACTTTTGCTACTTCTTTTCCTTGATTTATAACTGCATCTTTAATATTTACTGGTAATTGAATATTTCTTAAACCATCAGTAATTGGAACCACAATCATTTCATGTTGTTGAACTTTATTTTCGTTATTTATTTGATTAAATACTGGGAAAGCTTGAGTAGCCATGTGCGCTAATTTTGCTTTGTAATGGTCGTTTAATTCTTCCATAAGCAAGTCAACTACTACATCTGTGTTTCCACTAAATTCATCTTCACTTAATTTAACTTCATGAGTTAATAAGCGCAATGTTTCCAATTTGAATTCACTAAAACTTTTCATTTCCTGATAAGTTTCTACCAATTCGTAACACAAATCGTGAAGCATATTACTTAAGTCTAGCTCTAATTTATCGCCATATAATGCACTTCTTCTTTTTGCGTAAATTACCTCACGCTGAGAGTTCATTACATCATCGTATTCTAACAAACGCTTACGTGTTCCAAAGTTATTTTGCTCTACTTTACGTTGTGCATTTTCAATGTTTTTGGTAATCATTGAGTGCTCAATATTTTCACCCTCTTTCATACCCAATCTGTCCATTACTTTTGCTATTCGTTCGCTTCCAAACAAACGCATTAAGTCATCTTCCAAACTAATATAAAAACGCGAAGACCCTGGATCTCCTTGACGTCCCGCACGACCACGTAACTGTCTGTCAACTCTTCGCGACTCGTGGCGTTCGGTACCAATAATTGCTAATCCGCCTGCATCTTTCACGCCATCACCTAATTTTATATCGGTTCCCCTTCCTGCCATGTTGGTGGCAATAGTTACCGCACCTTTTTGTCCTGCTTCTGCAATCACTTCTGCCTCACGTTGGTTTTGCTTTGCATTTAACACATTGTGTTTTAGCTTACGCATGGTTAACATTCGGCTTAATAACTCCGATACTTCTACCGATGTTGTACCCACCAAAGTTGGTCTTCCTGCTTCCGAAAGTTTAACAATATCGTCAATTACTGCATTGTATTTTTCACGTTTAGTTTTATAAATAATGTCGTTCTCATCTTTACGAGCAATGGCTCTATTTGATGGAATTACCACTACATCTAATTTGTAAATTTGCCATAATTCGCCAGCTTCTGTTTCTGCAGTTCCAGTCATACCACATAATTTATGGTACATTCTAAAAAAGTTTTGCAAAGTTACAGTTGCATAAGTTTGCGTGGCAGCTTCTACTTTTACATTTTCTTTGGCTTCAATGGCTTGGTGCAAACCATCGCTATACCTTCGTCCATCAAGCACACGACCAGTTTGCTCATCTACTATTTTTACTTTCCCATCAGATAAAATGTATTCTACATCTTTATCAAACATACAATATGCTTTTAGCAATTGATTTACAGTATGTATGCGTTCAGATTTTATAGAAAAATCAAGCATTAATTGCTCTTTTTCTTCTGCTTTTTTATCAGCCGAAATACCTTCTTTATTTTCTATTTGCGCAATGGCAGAACCTACATCAGGAATAATAAAAAACTGCGGATCTTCGCCATTAGCGGTAATTAACTCCGTGCCTTTTTCTACTAAATCAATTGAGTTTACTTTTTCATCTATCACAAAATACAAATCTGCATCTACTTTATGCATTTCTTTTTGTTGATCTTGTAAATAATAACTTTCGGTTTTTGTTAAAATTTGTTTATTTCCAGGCTCTCCTAAAAATTTTATCAATGCAGAGTTTTTAGGCATTGCGCGCTGTGCTTGCAATAATTTAAAACCACCATTTTTTTCATCGCCTGCGGCAATCATTCTTTTGGCATCGCCTAAAGCCATATTGAAAACTTGCTTTTGCGCATTTACTAATTTTTCAATACGTGGTTTCAACGCAAAAAATTGTTGATCATCGCCTTTTGGAACCGGACCCGAAATAATTAATGGCGTTCTTGCATCATCTACCAACACTGAATCCACCTCATCTACCATGGCAAAATGGTGTTTGCGCTGAACCAATTCTTCTTTTTCACGTGCCATGTTATCACGCAAATAATCAAAACCAAATTCGTTATTGGTTCCGTAAGTTATATCGGCTAAATAAGCCAAACGCCTAGCTTCCGTATTTGGTTGATGGTAATCAATACAATCAACTCTCAAACCATGAAATTCAAATAAAGGTGCATTCCATTCACTATCTCTTCGTGCCAAATAATCGTTCACGGTAACAATGTGAACACCTTCACCAGCCAAAGCATTTAAGTATGCAGGTAAAGTAGAAACCAATGTTTTTCCTTCACCAGTTCCCATTTCCGAAATTTTTCCGCTATGCAATACAATTCCGCCTATTAATTGCACATCGTAATGCACCATGTTCCAAACTACGGTATTGCCAGCGGCATCCCAAGTATTGCTATAAATGGCTTTATCACCTTGAATGGTAACAGGTTTTACAGGTTTAGTTTGTGCGGCTAAATCACGGTCAAACTGACTTGCGGTAACTACCAATTGTTTGTTTTCAGTTAGCCTGTGTGCAGTTTCTTTTACTACCGCAAATGCTTGAGGAAGTATTTCGTTCAATGCTTTTTCTATTTGCACATCACGTTCTTTTTTCAATTTTTCTATTTGCTTAAACAAATCATCTTTGTCTAACAAATCAATTTCATCAACTTCAGTTTCAACTAAAAGTGCTGCTATTTTTCCATCTATTTCCGAAAGTTCGGTTTTTATATACGCTTTAAATTCAGCTGTTTTGTTCCTTAATTCATCATCGGTTATTGATTGGAGTTTAGCAAACTCTTCGGTAATTTGAGCTACAATTGGGTATATTGGTTTTAAATCTCTGTCTGATTTATTTCCAAATAATTTCTTTAAAAGGGCATTTAACATATACAAAAACGTTGTTTTTTCAATAAAAAATATTTTGCAAAATAAGGATTTTATAGCATCAAAAGGATACTTTTTTTTATAAAGCAAATATGAATTAGCTAAAATTAAACCAACTACCATTTATTGACTATTTGGCGCAAATTTTAAAATTAGGAATAGCATGATAAAATTTGATGTTTCAAAATTTCATAGCAGTTTATAATATATTTGCCCACCAAAACATACAAACCATGAGTAATTACAAAGTATTTCAAATAAACTGCAATCCTGAATTAGCTGAACTTTTAATAGCCGAATTAGCCGAAATTGGCTTTGAAGGTTTTTTAGAAAACTACCATGGATTTGAAGCGTATTTAGAAGAAGAAGCTTTTGATGAAACATTGTTCAATGAAATTATTTTTAAATATTCGGTCGATAAAAGCCAAATAATAGCAAGCAATATTGCGCAGCAAAACTGGAACGCCCTTTGGGAAAGCAGCTTTGAACCGGTAATAGTGAGTAATAAACTAATTATAAAAGCGCCTTTTCATCACATTACTGAAAAACATGAATATGAAATAATTATTCAACCTAAAACATCGTTTGGAACTGGCCACCACGAAACCACGCAAAGCATTATGGAACTGATGCTGAAAATGGAATTTAAAAATAAAACAGTTTTTGATTATGGTTGCGGAACGGGTGTTTTAGCCATTTTGGCTTCACAATTAGGAGCTACCAATATTTTTGCAAACGACATTGATGATTGGGCTTTTGAAAACGTAGGCGAAAATGCAGCCTATAACAAAATTACCAATATTGATTATCAAAAAGGAGATTTGAGTATTGTTCCAAATGTGGAATACGACATTATTTTAGCCAATATCAACAAAAATATTTTACTAAAAAGTTTTGAGCAACTGAGCAAACATGTAAAGCAAAATGGCTTGGTGCTAATCAGTGGTTTTTATGAAACTGATTTGCCTGATTTGTTAGATTGCTGTCAAGCTTTTGGTTTAAATTTACAACAAAAAGTAGTAACAAATGGTTGGTGCGCTGCGGTGTTGGTTAGACAATAGTTGATAGACCATGGACCATAGAATATTTAACAAGAATTATTATATTTGAACTATGCTTTTGAAAAAACAAATAATTGAAACCATCGAAAAAATGCCAACAGATGCTACAACAGAAGATTTAATTGAGCGCATTATTTTTATTCAAAAAATAGAAGAAGGAATAAAGGATGTGGATTTAAATAATGTAGTAAATGAATCGGAAGTTGATAATTTAATTGAAAAATGGTCAAAATAAGATGGTCTAATAAATCATTATATGATTTGAAAAATATCTTTGATTACATTGCTCAAGATTCTAAAAAGTATGCTAGCATTCAAGTAAAAAGAATCAAATTAAGAACTCAGCAGCTTAAAATTCAACCGCTTTCGGGAAGAAAAGTACCAGAATTTAATGATGAAAATGTGAGGGAATTAATTGAAGGTAACTACAGAATTGTTCATTTAATTAAAGAGGATCAAATATTTATTTTGACAATTCATCACGCAGCAAAAATGCTTGTTTAGAAATTGATTTGTTAGATTGCTGTCAAGCTTTTGGTTTAAATTTACAACAAAAAGTAGTAACAAATGGTTGGTGCGCTGCGGTGTTGAATAGACAATAGTTGATAGACCAAAGACCATAGAAAGTCTAATAATAAACTATCGTCTATGGTCTATTAGCCATCAAAAAACCTTACTTTTGTATCATGTATTTAAAGCCGCTTTTAAAAAACGACCAAAACGAAGACGACCAAAACGAAGACCAAGAACTATATGAACACCATAGAGTAGAAGTGGAAAAAGGCCAAGCCTTGCTGCGTATAGACAAGTATTTAATGATTCGCATTGCCAATGCTACACGTTCTAAATTACAACAAGCTTGTGAATTAGGTTGTGTTTTGGTAAATGATAAGCCTGTAAAATCAAATTATAAAGTAAAACCTTTAGACGTAATTAGTATAGTTTTACCAAATCCGCCTGCTAATACCGAAATAGTTGCCGAAAATATTCCGCTTGATATTATTTACGAAGATGATTCATTATTGATAGTAAATAAACCTACAAACATGGTGGTTCATCCTGGATATAATAACACAAC
>CANGPW010000061.1 GCA_947456185.1 Bacteroidota bacterium
GTTTTACGTAAAAAAGTTAAGCTCGATTTAATAGAAGGATTGCTTTTAAAACAGTTAATAGGAATTTGATCATACAGTTTTTCCCAGCCATAATACCCGTGTAAATAAGTTAAGATAGTTTCTAAGGTATAGCCATGAAGCGGATTATTTTGTTGTATATTTTCCATTTTATTTTTTTTCAAAAATACATTTTTCTGTTTCATTAAAAGTTAAATATTTATTCCAATATTTTACCAATTTGAATCATTACATTTTGAATATATTATCATCTTAATATTTAATTTTCATTCTAAATAAATAATACATTTGTTTAATATATGGAAGTTCAATTTTTAGGTGCAGCACAAACGGTTACAGGTAGTAAACATTTATTAACTACTATAGATGGAATAAACATTTTATTAGATTGTGGTTTATTTCAAGGAAAGGGAAGTAATGAAGGTGATAAAAATAGAATATTTAATTTTGATCCTGCAAGTATTGATTATTTAATACTTTCTCACGCCCACATTGATCATTCGGGCAATATCCCAAACTTGGTAAAACAAGGATTTACAGGTGCTATTATTTGTACGCCTGCCACGGCCGATTTATGCGAAATAATGTTGAGTGATAGCGCCCATATTCAAATTAATGATTTAAAATTTATCAATAAAAGAAGAATCAAACGCGGGGAAGAACCCTTATTACCGCTTTACAATTTGGATGATGTAGCTCAATGTTTAACTCAAATAATTAAGGTAAATTATAACCAAAGCCACGAAGTGTGCAATGATGTAAAACTTACCTTTACCGACTCCGGACATATTTTAGGAAGTGCAGCCATCAATCTTGCATTTACCGAAAATAATAAAACCAAATACCTTTGTTTTACTGGAGATATTGGCCGTTATGATGGTTCCATTTTAAGAGATCCTCAACCATTTCCTCAAGCCGATTATATCATTGCCGAATCAACTTATGGTGATAGGTTACATAGCAACAAGGATATGAGTGAAAAGGAGCTTTTGGAAGTAGTTTATAACACTTGTGTTACTAAAAAAGGAAAATTAATAATTCCCGCATTTAGCTTAGGCCGAACGCAAGAAATAGTTTATGCCTTAGATCAATTAGCATCAAAAAAAAAGTTGCCTAAAATTAATGTTTATGTAGATAGTCCGCTTTCTATAAACGCTACAAACATTATGCGCGCGCATGAGGAGTGTTTCAATCAAGACATTTTAGAATACATGAAAAAAGATGAAGATCCTTTTGGATTTAATAACTTAATTTATGTAAAAACGGTAGAAGAATCGAAAAGTTTGAACGAACTCAAAGGTCCTT
Organism: Bacteroidota bacterium; assembly: GCA_947456185.1. Taxonomy (GTDB): domain Bacteria; phylum Bacteroidota; class Bacteroidia; order UKL13-3; family UKL13-3; genus JAAFJM01. Next base: position 1,324 of record CANGPW010000061.1, read on the forward strand.
GTATTATAATTTCTGCTTCAGGTATGATTGAAGCAGGACGAATAAAGCACCATGTGGCAAATAATATTGGTAATCCTAAAAATACCATTCTAATTGTTGGTTATGCCGAACCACATTCTACAGGTGGCAAACTTAGAAATGGTGATAAAGTGATCAAAATATTTGGCGAAGAACATCAAGTTTATGCCGATGTTGTAGTCATGGATTCATATAGTGCACATGGCGATTACCAAGAAATGATTCAATACTTAAGTTGTCAAAATAAGGAAAAAGTGAAACAATTTTTTTTAGTGCATGGTGAATACCCAACGCAAGTTAATTATAAAGAAAGATTATTAGATGCAGGATTCAAACACATAAGTATTCCTGCTGCTGACGATAAAATTATGCTTGATTAAAGTTTGGCATTACGCTCAATCCAAATAATGCATAATCGTATTTAACGGGATCGTTTTTATCTAATTTCCTTAGGTTTTTAGTTAGTTCTAACACTGCTTTCCAGTCGCTTTTAGTATGTGAAAGTAAGCCTAATTGAATGGCAGTTCGTTGCACATGTATGTCAAGCGGAATCATTAATTGACTTGTCTTGATTGTTTTCCAAATTCCAAAATCCACACCATTATTATCGTTTCTAACCATCCAACGCAAATACATACACAAGCGTTTACATGCAGAATTTTGAATAGGTGAGGCAATGTGTTTCATGGTTCGCAACGATACATCCGGCAAAGAAAAAAAAGTATTCCTAAATCCATTCAATGCATTTTCTATGGTTTTGTCTTTTGATTTTAAATGGTTTGAAAATGCAGTTTCTAAACTTTCATTTTGTGTATACCAAAAATTTAAAAAAGATACAAAATATAGTAAATCAGTATCATTAAAGGTTCTGTGTTTGAAGTTTAATAATCGTTTCAAATCTTTGGCAGAATGTTGCAAAACAAATTGATGCGGAGCGTGGTCCATTCTATCCATTAAATCTGTACATTTATTAATAATGGTGGTTCGCTGTCCCCAAGCAAAAACAGCTGCAAATAAACCTGCTATTTCTATGTCTTGTTTCTTAATAAATAAATGCGGAATACAAATTGGATCTAATTCAATAAAACCTTTTTGATTATAAATTTGAACTTGTTTGTTTAAAAAATCTTTGGTGTTGAGCATTTTTATTGATTGGTTCTAACCTTTATTTTTTGGTTTTTTTTGTTTCTTGCTTTGCAATGGCAGCGGCTAATCGATATTCCACAATTCGTACTATCAAGCCTTCTGGCAATGGCTCATTGATTGGAAATTGTACAGCACCTTTTGAGTATTTGTAATGGGCGAATTCCTTTTCAAAAGCTTGAATTCCTGCGCCTGTTGGGTAAAATCCAATATGGTTTTTATACCCAGCAAAGTAAACCAAACATTCGTATTGCTTATATGCAGGCATTTTATAGCTGATTAGTTCAATAGCATTTGGTGCAGTTTGAATGATTATTTTTCTCAAATTTGTTAACTGCAATTGTACATTTTCCGGAAATTTTTTAATGTATAAATCTATTTCATTTAACATTTTTTCAGCCATCCTGTTTACTTTTATTGAAACAAATATAACTAGCTTTTTTTCCTAATAAAAAAACTTAATTTTAAATGTTAAACTCTGGCTTATATTTGCGCACTTTTTAATTTTATAAAACTAAACAACATGACTAAAGGACCTATTTCAAATTTTATTGAAACACACTATAAACACTTTAACGCAGCAGCATTAGTTGACGCAGCTAAAGGTTACGAAGCCCATTTAACTGAAGGCGGAAAAATGATGATAACCCTTGCTGGTGCTATGAGTACAGCCGAGTTAGGTAAATCGTTAGCCGAAATGATTCGTCAAGGAAAAGTAGATATTATTAGTTGCACTGGTGCAAACTTAGAAGAAGATATTATGAATTTGGTGGCGCATAGTCACTACAAACGTGTTCCAAATTACCGTGATTTAAGTCCACAAGATGAATGGGATTTGTTAGAAAACCATTATAACCGTGTTACCGATACTTGTATTCCTGAAGAGGAAGCATTTAGAAGATTACAAAAGCACATTTATAAAATATGGAAAGATGCAGAAGACAATGGTGAACGTTATTTTCCGCATGAGTTCATGTATAAAATATTATTGAGTGGCGAATTGCAACAATATTATGAAATAGATCCTAAAAACTCATGGATGTTAGCTGCTGCTGAACGCAATTTGCCAATGGTTGTGCCAGGTTGGGAAGACAGTACCATGGGAAATATTTTTGCTTCTTATGTTATAAAAGGTGAATTACAGGCGAGTACCATGAAATCAGGTATTGAATACATGGCTTGGCTTGCAAAATGGTATCCTGAAAACTCAGGAGGCAAAGGCGTTGGTTTTTTTCAAATTGGTGGCGGAATTGCTGGCGATTTCCCTATATGTGTAGTTCCCATGTTATACCAAGATATGGAAATGACTGATATTCCTTTTTGGAGTTATTTTTGCCAAATAAGTGATTCAACTACCAGTTATGGTTCATATTCTGGAGCAGTGCCTAATGAAAAAATTACTTGGGGAAAATTAGATATTAACACACCAAAATTTATTGTAGAAAGTGATGCAACTATAGTAGCACCGCTTATGTTTGCTTGGATTTTAGGTTGGTAGTTATTGGTTAATTAAGTTAATTATAGAGAAACAAAAAAGCTCCAACATTTTAAATGTTGGAGCTTTTTTAATTTATAAATTTGCCAATTGTTATTGAGGACAATCAGTAGCGGCCCAAATTTGAATTTTTCTGATGTCACATTTACTTAATGAAGGACCGCCTTTTGGCATGATAGCGCAGCCATTTGTTGTAATGGTACAAATCATTTTTCCAGTTGTGGTACATGTTTTTGTTGAGGTATAATTATCCAAATTAACCGCTCCTCCTGCATTTGAAGTATTATGGCATCCTTTACAATAAATATTCATGATTGGTGCTATATGAGTAGTGTATTTCACATTTACAGTATCGCATACTGTTGGTGTGCAAATTCTATTTTTAGCACCTTCCCCTATCCATTTATTCAATAATGCTTTACTTGCTGCATCTAATCTTGGTTGGGGTAAAGGTGGCATTACTTTACCATAACTTAAATTAATGTATTTCATTAAATCTCTTGTTCCCAATGCTTTTATACCATTATAAGAATCTAACACTATACCTTCTTCTCTTGTTATTGCATCGTGGCAACCTGTTTGTGCGCAACTTGCTTTTATTAATGGCAATATTTGTGTGTTAAAACATATTGAATCATTAACTAAAGTTGGTTTAGTTGTTGTATCTATTATATTTCCAGTAATTTTATAGCTAGGTTCATGTTTGCAAGTTGCAAATGTAATTACTAAAAGCGAGGCAATTAATAGATAACTAAGTTTCATTTATTTATTTTTTTCGAATCTAATATTTTTATCCAAATAAATAGCAATACTAAAATTTTAAAAACCTTGTGTTTAAACTAAATATTTTTGATACTTCCCCAATAATTTAATATTAAAATTTATTTTGGACTTGTAGTTAAACTAGAATATCAATACATTTGTCGAGCAAAAATATAAAGAAAAAATGAGCAATATTACATTTACAATGATTAAACCTGATGGCGTGGCTAATGGTTATATCGGAAAAATTTTAGATCAAATTACTTCAGCAGGTTACAAAATAGTAGCCATGAAATACTTACATTTAACTGCAAAAACAGCTGGTGAATTTTATGCAGTTCATAATGGTCGTCCGTTTTACAACGATTTAGTTAGCTTCATGAGCAGTGGTCCAATAGTTGCAGCAGTGTTAGAAAAAGACAATGCAGTAGCTGATTACAGAGTTTTAATTGGGGCTACTGATCCTACTAAAGCGGATGTTGGAACAATTAGAAATTTATATGCAAAATCAATTGATGCAAATGCTGTTCACGGAAGTGATAGCGATGAAAATGCTGCTATTGAAGCATCTTTCTTTTTTTCAAATTTAGAAAAATTTTAGTTAAATATAATAATTATCAAAAACCCATTTAGCTTTTATGTTAAATGGGTTTTTTGTTGTTATAAAATAAAAAAAATATTTTGTTTCAATGTCGTCAATCCTTATAATTGCTCATGTTTAATTTTTCAAAATTTGTACTCGCAAGTATTTTACTTTTTATTTTCTCCAATGCATTTGCGCAAATTGAAACAAAAACTTATGTTGTTTATTTAAATGGAAAATCAAAGGAACAATTTAACCCTTATACATATTTTGATTTTAAAAATATTGAACGTAAACTATTGGCTCATTTACCACTTTACGATGAGCGAGATTTGCCATTAAACCATAATTTTGTAAACCAAATAGAAAGCCCGCAAGTTAATGTTTTATTGGCTAGTCGTTGGCTAAATGCATTATTTATTCACACTAACAATGAGCAAATTTTAAGAATCAAAGCGCTGCCTTTTGTTAAGCAAGTTGATGTTTTTTATTCATCAAAGCAAAAGGTAATTGCATCGGAAAACAAAGATTTAACAGAAGTTGATCAAAAAATATTAGCATACCAAACTGAAAGATTACAAGTAAAAGAATTTGCAAATAAAAATTTAACAGGTAAAGGAATTCGCATTGCAGTTTTTGATGTTGGTTTTAGTGGAGCTGATAAACATGAAGTTTTTGCTCATTTGCGTAGCAATAATCAAATAAAAGCTACGTATAATTTTATTAATAAAAATGAAAATGTGTATTTGGGTGGTGCCCATGGAACCAATACTTTAAGCTGCATTACAGGAATTTATAAAGGTCAAAAAATGGGAATGGCTACCGATGCAGATTTTTTGTTAGCCAGAACTGAATGGTCGGCAAAAGAGGTTAAACAAGAAGAATATTTTTGGCTGGCTGCTGCTGAATGGGCCGATAAAAATGGTGCAAATATTATTAGTAGTTCATTGGGTTACGGCAGCGATTGGTATAACGTAAACGACATGGATGGTAAAAAAAGTGTAGTAGCTTTTGCGGCAACTGTAGCTGCACAAAAAGGAATTTTAGTGGTAAACTCTGCTGGAAATGAATACCAAGACGATTGGAAAACTATTATTACACCTTCAGATGCTGACAGTGTTTTATGTGTGGGCGGAACCAATCCTTTTAACGACAGACATATTAATTTTTCGTCAAGTGGGCCAAGTGCTGATTACAGAAAAAAACCCAATATTAGCGCTCCCGGACATGTGATAGCTGCCAATCCTAATGGAACAATTAGCACTACTTTTGGAACCTCTTTTTCTTGTCCGCTTGTGAGTGGTTTTGCTGCTTGTGCTTGGCAAAGCAATCGCAGTTTAACCAATATGCAATTATTTTCAGAAATTGAAAAGTCAGGTCATTTATACCCGTATTTTGATTACATGCACGGACATGGAATTCCTCAAGCAAGTTATTTTGCAAACGCCAATAAAAACGAGCCTTTGGCTAATTTTAAAATCATTGATTCATTGGAACAAAACAATGAAATTACCATTCAAATTACGGATACCGTTATTTTAAATCAATTTAAAGTTTTTGATGTATTCACAGATTTTATGAAAGAAAATGGAATTAAAAATCAGGAAATTAATTCTCCCGCGGGTTTAAATTTTTATTGGAACATTACAAACGCTTCGGGCAAAATTTTACATTATGAAGTAATTTTAATTAATACCTCAAATGCCATTATTATTACTCCAGAAAACATACAAAAAGGAAATATTTTAAACTTTCATTTTGAAGGTTATACTCAAACTAAAACTATAGAATAAAACATGGGAAAATCAATATTAACAAGCATACTTTTATTTTGCACAATTTTGCTACAAGCACAAACAGTAGTCATTGAAGAAACAGTTAATAAACCAGCTCAAAAAATAACAAAACCCAGTAGTATTCAAGGTGGAGCTATTTGGGATTTAACTTTTTATGGTGGTGCGGACCAAAAAGGAATAGAAGGAACTTTAGCTAATTCTGTAGGTTTTAATTTTTTGATAAATGCAAAATATAAATTCAATAATCATTTTTTAACAATTGGATATTTGGGTTTCAATACCGAGAATTATGGTTTTAAAAAAACAAGTGATAATGATAGTTTTCCAAATAACAATGGTAATAATTTAGAAAAATATAGTTTAGGTGCAATTTCTGGTGGATTAGGATTTCGATTTACAACTAATAAGAAAGCTTTTTTAGAAATTGGAGCATTTGCTAAATATAATTATACCCGCGATTTGTATATGGAGAAAAATGATGCAAATGGTAATGTAAACGAAATAACAATTAAAGACTTAAATTATATCAATCAGTTTAATTATGATGCTTATGCACGCTTAGGTTACAAAGCCATTAGCATTGTAGCGTATTACCGACTAAACAATGTATTTTCAGTGAGTAATATAGCGCCTGTAGTTTATGAAATACCAAGGTTAAGATTAGGTATAAGTTTAGGGATGTAAATAAATGAAAAATTGGATTGAGGCCTTCAGGCTACGTACTTTAATGCTTTCATTAGCATGTATATTAATGGGTGTTTTTTTAGCTAAAATGAGTCATGTTGATATCGATATTTTATCAATTATATTTACTTTTTTAACAGCGTTGTTTTTACAAATACTTTCGAACTTAGCCAATGATTATGGCGACAGCAAACATGGAGCTGATCATGATGGTAGAAAAGGTCCCAAACGTACCGTTCAATCTGGTAAAATTTCTCCAGCACAAATGCTAAATGGAATTATATTATTTGTGGTATTAAGTTTAATCAGTGGCATTTTATTGTTGTATTTTTGTATGCCAACCATTGGAAATTCAGGAGCAATTTCATTATTTGTTTTGGGAATAGCGGCTATTATAGCCGCTATTACTTATACTAATGGAAAAAAACCTTATGGTTATATAGGCTTAGGCGATATTTCAGTATTTATTTTCTTTGGATTAATTGCAGTTGGTGGTACTTATTATTTATTAGTTGGTTGTATTAATATCATGGTATTATTGCCTGCTATTAGTTGCGGATTATTTTCGGTAGGAGTATTGAACTTAAATAATATGCGTGACATTGATTCTGATTTACAAGCAGGGAAAAACAGCATTCCTGCGCGAATAGGTTTTGCCAAAAGTAAAATTTACCATTATAATATCATTGTCATTGCATTACTTTGCACCTTAGTATTTGTGATGTTTTACAATGAAATGCCAACATGGAAAAACTTGTCATTTGTGGCATGTTATCCATTTTTTTTAAAGCAATTATTTACCATTAAAAGTACAACTGTTAAACAAAATTTAGATCCAATGTTAAAACAATTAGCTATTTCAACCATGCTTTTTGTAGTATTATTTGGTTTAGGAAATGCTTTTTAGTTGGCAGCTGATAGTTGAATAGCAATTTAACAATACAAAAATTTAACAATACAAAAATTTAACAATACAACAATTATAAAACACAATGTCATTATACATAGATGAGAGCACTTTGGCAGGTGCGGGGAAAGGATTATTTACAGATACTTTAATAAAACGAGGCGAACGTGTTGTGGAATATACTGGTGATATAATAACTTGGAAAGAATGTGAGCGAAGAAACAATGCTATGAAAGACGGAATAGGGGCATATTACTTTTATGTTTCAGAAAAAAAATGCATTGATGCACAATATCATTTAGATAGCATGGCTCGTTATTGCAATGATGCCAGTGGATTTACTAAAGTTTCAGGACTAAAAAATAATGCAAGGTTTGAAATTATAAAAGGTAAAGTTTACATCATTGCAAGTAGAAATTTGCAACCAGGCGCTGAAATATTTGTACCTTATGGAAAAGAATATTGGCAAGCCATAGCCGATCAAGGTTATGGTCCTAAATTGTAATTTTATTTTAAATTATTAAACTTTTTTTTTTCATGATTATACCTTGTTTAAAATTTTAATTGCATGTATTATTGCTTTAATTTAATTTAAATAATAAATTTATGCTTATAAGAACCTTTGGTAGCGCGGTGTATGGTGTAGATGCAGTTACCATTACAGTAGAAGTAAACGTGGGTGAAGGTAATGGAGTTGGATATTTTTTAGTTGGCTTGCCTGATAATGCTGTTAAAGAAAGTCAGCATAGAATAGAAACTGCTTTAAAAAATAATCATTATAAAATGCCTAGGCAAAAAGTAGTGATTAACATGGCTCCTGCCGATATACGAAAAGAAGGTTCATCATACGATGCAACCATTGCCATTGGTTATTTAGCCGCTTCCGACCAATTGAATCCTGATAAAATTGAAAAATATATTATCATGGGTGAGTTAAGTTTAGATGGTTATTTAAAACCTATCAAAGGAGCTTTACCTATTGCCATTAAAGCACGTGAGGAAGGTTTTGAAGGATTTATTTTACCAAAAGAAAATGCCAAAGAAGCTGCTATTGTAAATAATTTAAAAGTATATGGTGCCACACATATTCGCGAAATCATTGAATTTTTTAATGGTGACGAAACCCATTTAACCCGTTTTGAAATTGATACACGCAAAGAATTTGAAGATAGTTTAGCTTTAAATGAAGAAGACTTTTCGGATGTACGCGGACAAGAAAACATCAAACGTGCTTTAGAAATTGCAGCCGCTGGCGGACATAATGTAATTTTGATTGGCCCACCTGGAGCGGGAAAAACAATGCTTGCCAAACGTTTGCCAAGTATTTTGCCTCCTTTAAGTTTACATGAAGCATTAGAAACCACCAAAATTCATTCGGTAGCTGGAAGGTTAAAATCAAATTCTTCGCTATTGTATTCAAGACCATTTCGATCTCCACATCATACCATAAGCGATATTGCTTTGGTAGGAGGTGGAAATATTCCGCAGGCTGGTGAAATAAGTTTGGCACATAATGGTGTGTTGTTTTTAGATGAATTACCAGAGTTTAAACGAACCGTTTTAGAAGTCATGCGTCAGCCTTTGGAGGAACGCAGAGTAACCATTTCGAGGGCAAAATTTAGCATTGAATATCCAGCTAGTTTTATGTTAGTTGCTAGCATGAACCCTTGTCCGTGTGGTTATTATAATCATCCTGAAAAGGAATGTGTTTGTGGAAGTACTGTGGTTCAAAAATATTTGAGTAAAGTATCTGGTCCACTGCTTGATAGAATTGATATTCATATAGAAGTTACACCTGTAAATTTTGATCAATTAACTGACGCACGCAAGGCAGAAAAAAGTGAAAAAATTAGGGAAAGAGTCATCAAAGCGCGTGAAGTTCAAAGTAAACGTTTTGCTGATAATCCTTCTATTTATAGCAATGCACAAATGAGCAGCACACAAGTAAGAACGGTTTGTCAGATTAGTAATATTGGCCAAACTTTATTGAAAACTGCCATGAATAAATTGCAACTTTCGGCCAGAGCCTACGATAGAATTTTAAAAGTAGCAAGAACCATTAGCGACTTAGCAGGAAGCGAAGAAATAAAAACAGAACACCTTGCCGAAGCCATTCAATACAGAAGTTTGGATAGAGAATCGTGGGCAGGGAATGGGTAATTTTAATTCAATTTCATGGCAATTTTCCTAGCTTTATTCCAAGGATAAATGGCTGTAAAAATTCCTAAAATAATAATGGTAATCATTACAATAATGGCATCTCCAAACGCAAAAACGATGGGGTAGGCAATTGGGGAATTTGGACTGATTTTTATGAATCCAAAATGCTGTTGTGCTAAACAAATTAACAGTCCAATTACTAAACCAATAAACCCACCAACAGCGGCTATAAATATACTTTGCCAATTAAAAATATTGGCAATTTTTATGGCAGTTAAACCCATGCTATGCAAAATTTTTATCTCGCGTATTTTTTCCATTACCAATAAATAAAGTGTGCCAATGGTATTGAAAATAGCTATAATTAATATAAAAAGTATAATAATATAGCTTATTAACTTTTCGGTTTTTACTAATTTGTAAAAAGCTTCTCGTTGCTCAAATCTGGTTTTTACTTGAAACTTATTTCCCAATAGTGCGTGTAGTTTTTGTTTTACACTTTTTAAATCATTTTCGTTTTTAAGCTTTATTTCTATGGCGCTTATTTCGTTTTCTTTTTCTAATAATTTGGATAAAAAACGCAAAGGAACCAACACATATTTCCCATCAATTTCGGGCTGAATAGCAAATATTCCACTAGGAACAATCAAATCTCTGTTGAAAGCATTTTCAGGATTGATGAAATTTATTTCTCCTTTTTTTGGTGCGTATATACTCAAAAAGTTAAATTGGTCAGATGGGTCAACGCCTAATTGGTAAGCCAAACTTTCACCACATAAAGCAAAATTGGTATCTCCACTTTGAATGATGGCTTCACCAATTTGAATGCAAGTATCAATATGTGCTACTTTTAAATAGTTTTCATCAACGGCTTTTGCTGTAGCAATGGTTTCTTTGTTGTTATATCTTAGCAATACATTTTCTTCTAAAACTTTGCTTGCATTGGCAATTTCATTCCATTGAATTATTTCAGAATAATGTGCCTCCGTAATTTTAAATGTTTTGGAATGTGTGGCTGAAACTTGAAGCTCTGCATCAAAGTTGCTATACATTTTAGCAAATAAATTTTCAAAGCCATTAAATACCGAAAGGATGATAATGAGTGCACAAGTGCCAACTATATAACCCAATAAACTGATGCTTGAAATTACAGTAACTGCATTATAAGTTCCACTCTTTTTTTTTGAAAAGAAATACTTTTTAGCTATTTTAAATGATAATGACAATGGATGAATTAATATGGGCAATAATAAAGCACTTGAATCAAAAAATTGATATAATTTTACAACAATTTCACTTTGTATTTTTCGGCCATTTTTTCTAATTGCTCTTGGCTTATGTCATGTACATTTTTATTGTCATGGTATTTTTCAACTGTAATTACATAAAGCGTATAATCAAACTCAGCGGCTAATTTAAAATAGGGTGTTAATTCCCAATCTAATGTAAAAGTATTATCAATAAAAACTTTTATAATACCATGTGCTAAAGCTTGCTTACAAAGGCTTTCACATTGCTGATAGGCAAGATAGTTTTCAGCAAAATTGAATACATATTCACCCGTAATTTTATCGGTAAAATAATTGTCAATGGCAAAAACTGGATACTTTCCATATTCACTTAAAACGTATGCCAAACTGCTTTTTCCCGCACCTGGCAATCCACGTAAAAGAATCAAATTTTTAGATTCCATTATGGAGCTGGAACAATTATTTTTTCTGCAGCTTGTTTTGCCCAATTGGTTAAAATAGTCATTTGTTCAGCACTTAATTTTGTTTCGGTATGAATCAAAGTATATGACCATAAAGGCATTTCATGTTCATTTATTTGTTCAAAAATTTCTTCTAACTTATGTTTCTGACGTTTTAATTTGTAGTTTTTAAACTCTGAAAAATTCAATTCTTCTTTTCCTTCATTTACATGCCATTGCATCCATAAACCTATTGGTTGAATGTTGGTGTACCAAGGATAATTAGTGTGATTGCTATGACAATCATAACAACTGGTTCTAAGAATTTGTTGCACGTTATTTGGTACTTCAATTGTAAATGCAATATCATTATCTGATTTTTCCCAACCATTATTTTTAGTTGGTCTAATAAATTGTAGTATGATTAAAACTACTAATAAACCCAATCCGATTTTCTTAAAGTTGAAGTAATTCATAAGGTGTAATTTTTCAATAATTTACGCTTCGAATTTACATTTATTTGTATTCGATTTTATTTAAATTATTTATTCTTTAAATAATCAATAAAACTATTGATATGTCTGTCTTTTTTTGTTGGATAAATATCATCTATTGTGACCATAATTCCTGTTTCTTCTACATAACCAAAGTGACTGTTTACAGCAGTTCCAAATGTTTTCATGGTTGGACTTAAGTTCATGTAATTATTAAACAAAGGCGGAATATATTCACCTAAAGAACGTACCATTTTATTCAAATATAAATGTCCTTCTTTGAATGGTAAATCTTTGATATTTTTCAAAAATTCAGTGCAATCAGTTTCTCCTTTTAATGGATTTGGAATAATGACTAAGCCTTCATTTTCGGGGAAATAAAAATCCATGAATGCCAAAATATAATCTCTGGCTTCTTTACCAAAATGCTGATAGTTTGTGACCTTCCCAAAAAAATATTTAATATGAGGATGTAAAACCGTTAAAGCACCTAATCCATCCCATAAATTATCTAAGCTAAAAAGTCCTTTGCGATTATCTAAAGAAGGTTGATATTGAGGTTGAACAAAACTTCTTCCCAATTCAATGGTATAAGGAAAATATTCTGTTTTTAGTTTTTCGCTGTAATTAAATATTTCAGCAGTTGAAAGGTGGTAAAAACCATTTTCGTCAAGCACATCATTGCATAAAGCATATCGGTAACCACCTACTATTTCTTCATCTTCAGGATTCCAAACGATGAGTTGTTTGTAAATGTATTTTCCAGTGTCGTGCTCATCAATGTCAGCACTTTTAGATGATCCGCCACCAGCTTCTCTGAAAGAAATTTCACGTAATCGTCCCACTTCCAACATTAAATTTGGAGCGCTATTACCATCAAAAATATATATTTGGTTAGTTATATTATTAGTTGGTCTTACCAACCTTTCGGTTGTAAGTTCACTTTTTATTAAGTACCTATCTATTTTATCAACTATTTGCTGCATCAAAATTTATAATAGTTGCAAGATGTAAAAAAAAAAGTAATTTATTAGCAAATCAAAAAAAAATATCTTGCTTATATTCTTATTAGAATTTTATTTTTAAAGTTATTGCTTTGTTGGTTAAATAAATAACCATTAATTCTAACATAATTTGGTTAAAATGATAACTTCAATTTTTTATTTGGTAAAAATAGCAAGTTTATTTTCTTTCAATTGGTATATAAAATCTTTCAATGATTGAGCCCATTGACTAGCATTTTTACTTTTGTCAAAAACAGTTGATTCAATTGGTTTTCCAAAAGTAAATGTAATGGTTTTTCCATTTTGCTTAAACATTTCATTTCCCAAAAAAAACATTTCAATATTTGCCTTAATTCCTAAGTGTTTTCTAATATTAGCCAAGTTGTAAAAAAAGTTACTATTTGCTGCATCTATATGAGTTGGAACTATGGGTAATTGATGTTTTACTGCCTGACTAATAAAGCTTTTTTGCCATTGCAAGTCTAAAATTTTTCCATCTTGTTTTCGGCTACATAATCCAGCGGGAAAAATTAAAATGCAATGACCTTCGCTGTATAGTTGTTCTATTTTTTGTAAATTTTGTTTGGTATTAGTGCCATGTTTATTTACCGGAATAAACACATTTTCCAAACTCTTAAATGACATCAGTAAATCATTTACTATAAACTTTAAATCGCTGCGTATTTTTCCAACTTCACCCAAAAAAGCCAAGCCATCGGCACCACCCAATGGATGGTTAGCCGCTATTATTACACCACCAGTTTTAGGGATATTTTCTAAACCAAAGGAAACTGCTTTTGAGCCCAAAGCAATCACTGCATTTGCACCAAACTGAATGCCATTACTCTTTTCGTTTTCAACAACAAATTTGTTAATTTCTTCTTGGTGAACAATTCGTTTCACCCAACGTATTACAAACCCAGGCAATAGTTTATATAACTGCGGATTTTTATCGTTAAATGCTTTGTCTATGTCTATCAATTTTATTTAGCTTATAGTCATTGCGAGGAACGAAGCAATCTCACTGTCACCATTAGATTGTAACGCTTCGCTCGCAATGACGTGTTTTTGTGTTCATTTTTTGTCCCGCATCCCGATTAGTCGGGAGCAAAAAAACGCAGATTTTTTTCAGCGTAAATCAGCGCAATCTGCGGGAAATTATTTATTGCCAATTATACAGTCAGTTCGAGCGAAGTCGAGAA
>CANGPW010000062.1 GCA_947456185.1 Bacteroidota bacterium
AGCACAGAAAAAGCTACATGTTGGATAGAAGTTGGCGCAAGCACTTGGATGAAAAAGAAAAACTTAACAGCACCATTTAGTAATTACGGCAAACAAACAGTAGATGTTTTTGCTCCTGGATTTGATATTTATTCCACTATTTCTGAAAATAAATATGCTTCATTTAGTGGAACAAGCATGGCAGCGCCTGTAGTAGCAGGAGTTGCAGCGGTATTACGTTCTTATTTTCCCGAAATAACAGCGGAACAAACCAAAGCATTAATTTTAGAATCAGCAATCAAATACAACAAGAAAGTATTTATTCCTGGAACTAATACTAAAGCGATGCTTAGCGAAATATCGGTAACAGGTGGATTGGTAAATTTGTATCAAGCGGTAGAATTAGGAATTGCAAAAGGATATAAAATGATTGATTAAAAGCATTATGAAAAGCATTATTAGAACAGTAGTTTTTATAGCATTAGGTATTTTGTTTGTGTACACCATTTATTATTTGTACAACAAAAACCAAGAAAAGCCAACGGTTTATAAAACCACTCAAGCATTTGAAACCGATATAGTAAAAAAGACTTTGGCAACAGGAAGTATTGTTCCTCGCAGAGAAATAAATATTAAGCCTCAAGTTTCGGGAATTATTGAAAAAATATTTGTGATTGCTGGCACGCATGTTAGCAAAGGCGATATGATTGCACGCATTAAAATTATTCCAAACATGATTAATTTGGCCAACGCTGAAAGCAGAATTACCCGCGCTAAATTGGCCTTAGATAATGCAAAAATTGATTTTGATAGGAATCAAAAAATGTTTGATCAAAAAATGATTTCATTGTCGGAATACCAACCTTTTGCTTTGGCATACAAAAGTACAAAAGAAGAACTAGATGCAGCTGAAAATAACATGGCTTTAATCAAAGAAGGGGTAAGCAAATTAGGCGGAAAAGTTACCAATACCATTGTGCGAAGCACCATTGATGGAATGATTTTGGACATTCCCGTTAAAGAAGGCGGAAGTGTAATAGAAAGTAATAACTTTAACGAAGGAACTACCATTGCTTCTATTGCTGATATGGGTGAAATGATTTTTGATGGAAAAGTAGATGAAAGCGAAGTGGGTAAAATTAAACCAGGAATGGATTTAATACTCACCATTGGCGCATTAGATACGGTAAAATTCAATGCCAATTTAGAATACATAGCTCCAAAAGGAATCAAAGAAAATGGTGCCATTCAGTTTCAAATAAAAGCTAAAGTTAATTTACAAAAAGGGGTGTTTTTACGTGCTGGTTACAGCAGCACTGCCGATATTGTTTTAGCCAAAAAAGACAAAGTTTTAGCTTTACCTGAAGGTGTTTTACAGTTTGATAATGGAAAAACTTTTGTGGAAGTTGAAACCGCTCCTCAAGTTTTTGAAAAACGATTTTTACAAACTGGATTAAGCGATGGAATTAACATTGAAATTTTAAGTGGAATTAGCAAAACTGATAAAGTTAAAGACCCAAATGTAGAAAAGGAGGAGTAATATTTTTATACTTTAACTGAATTAAAGCTATTAATAAAACCTCTTAATTATCTGCGCAACGAAAACATTTTTTAAATTTAAATGTGGCTTTTTAAAAAGAAAACCGACATAGAAGCAACAATTGGATAGCGGGGCGTAATTTTCTATGTTAAGATGTTGTCAGCATAGAATTATTTCTTTTGAATTTCAACTCTGAAGTTTATTCTTTTAAAATCTTTGTCATTGGGATCATACAACGGTCTTATTTTGTTATTTGTTTTAGTCAAAATAACAAGTTCCATTATTTTTTTTAATTCATACTTTCTCCATCTGTCACCAACTATTTTATCAACAGGCTGACTTGTATATCCTTCAACAAACCAAGCCCTTAATGCGAATGTTCCTTCCTCCTCAAAATTTTGCTTAATGCTATAAAGCTCGCCAATAAGATAAGGTTCAACAATCCGATATTCTCCGCTATATTTAAACTCAATTAAATTTTCACCTTTTATGGCGGACTTTAAAGTATCAATTATTTTTTGCTCTTTTGGTGTCATAAAGTTTTTGATAAAATTTCTGTTATAGTATTGGTGTATCCTCTGTATTTTTAGCATTGTTGCTAAAGGTATTGTTTGAAAAAACCATTTAAAATCAGGATGTAAATATACTAATTCTTAAAAAAACTTAGGAACAAAAACCAAAGCAGCAATAACTACCGCGACTATTGAAGCTATTAAAACACCTGCTGCAGCTAAGTCTTTAACCAATCCTGCTTGTTGGTGGTTTTGTGGATGGAGCAAATCAACCATTTTTTCAATGGAAGTATTTAATGCTTCTGCTGTAATTACTAATCCAATTGCAAAGCATAAAAAAAGCCAATCATTAGCATCTATTTTAAAGTAAAATCCAGCAATTACTACTGCAAAAGTTGCCATCAAATGAACTTGTGCGTTGGCTTCGTTTTTAAACAACCAAAACAAACCTTTAAAAGCGGGTCTAAATGATTTTATTCTATTTATAATAAATTTTATCATGCGTTATTTGTTGGAATTTATTTTTTATTTTGCCAAATTATCATTTCGCCTAACCAAGCAATTGGAGTTAATCGCTTCCGTTTTTTCAAACCAAATTTTTTGATGCTATATTTTTTGATATGTTCAATGCTATCATCAATGGAATCGGATACTAATAAATGACGTAAATCTTCCTTTGAAACTGTTCCTTTTTCCACCATATCATTGATTAATTCAATCAAATTTTTCCAGTATTCCGTTCCAAAAATAATAACAGGAAACGCTTCAATTTTTCCTGTTTGAATTAAAGTTAAAGCTTCAAATAATTCATCCATTGTTCCCCAACCTCCAGGCATAATTACAAATGCGTAAGAGTATTTAATTAGTAGGGTTTTTCGAACAAAAAAGTACCTGAATTCTACCGATTTTTGCACATAAGGATTTTCATGTTGTTCATGTGGTAAAACGATGTTACAACCAACTGAACGCCCACCAGCTTCAAAAGCACCTTTGTTTGCGGCTTCCATAATTCCTGGTCCGCCACCGGTTAAAACAGTAAAACCTAATTTACTAATTTCAGCGCCCATTTCTACCGCTTTTTGGTAATAAAAATCTTCAGGTTTAAATCGCGCACTACCAAATACAGTTACACATGGACCCACAAAATGCAAAGACCTAAACCCTTTTAAAAATTCAAAAAGAACTTTCACAGAGAAAAGCAGTTCTTTTCTTCTACTCCTTGGTCCTTCTAAAAACCTACGTTCACTATTTGCAAATGTGTCACGTAGATTCTTTATGTTTTGATTTTCCATACTTTTAATTAAAAAGACCATGGTCCATAGTCTATGGACCATGGTCTAGTTTATAAGTTTCCTCTGGTAGCTTGTTCGCGTTCTATGGCTTCAAATAAGGCTTTAAAGTTCCCTTTACCAAAACTTTTTGCACCTTTACGTTGAATAATTTCATAAAACATGGTTGGTCTATCTTCTACTGGTTTGGTAAATAATTGTAACAAATAACCTTCATCATCTCTATCTACCAAAATACCTAATTCTTTGAGTGGTTCTATGTCTTCTTCTATTGGTCCAACACGGTCTAATAAATCATCGTAATAGCTGTTTGGAACCTTTAAAAACTCTACACCACGCGCCATTAATTGCTTAACAGTTGAAACTATATCGAGCGTTGCAATGGCTACGTGCTGCACGCCTTCGCCTTCGTAAAACTCTAAATATTCTTCAACTTGGCTTTTTCTTTTACCTTCCGCAGGTTCGTTAATTGGAAACTTTACATAACCATTTCCGTTGCTCATTACCTTGCTCATTAAAGCAGAATATTCAGTGCTAATGTCATTGTCGTCAAACGAAAGAATGTTTTTAAAACCCATTACATTTTCGTAAAACGAAACCCACGGATTCATTTGATTCCAGTCAACATTTCCTACACAATGGTCTACATATAACAAACCAGTTGGCTCAGGATTATAAACCGATTTCCACTCTACAAAACCAGGCATAAATACGCCAGTATAATTTTTACGTTCAATGAACAAATGCTCTACTTCACCATAAGTTTTTATTCCACTCATGCGAACTTCGCCATTTGCGTCACTTAATGTTTTTGGTTCTAAACACGAAACACCACCACGTTTGGTAGTTTGTTCATGCGCATCATAAGCATCATCCACCATTAACGCCAATACTTTTACACCATCACCATGTTTTCTATGGTGCGCTGCAATGGGAGAATCAGAGCGCAAAGGAGTAGTTAACATTAAGCGCATTTTGTTTTGTACCAACACATAACTTACTCGGTCTTTTACACCTGTTTCGGGACCAGCATAAGCCAAGCTTTGGAACCCAAAAGCAGTTTTATAATAATGAGCTGATTGCTTAGCATTTCCCACGTATAACTCTACATAATCGGTTCCATGTAAAGGTAAAAAATCACTTGTTTCGGGTAACATTTCGTTTGTTTGTTCGGTATTCATTTTTTTTGTAAAAATTTTATATTTAATATTTTATAAATGCCGCTTTTCTGTTTGATAAAACTACAAAATAAGTTCCTGGCAAAAGATTAGAAATATCGATGGTGGTTAACTCTTCACTTTGAGTTACAATAGTTACTTTTTTGGTAAATTCTTGTCCAGCTTCATTCACTATTTTTATTGCTGGCAAGTCTTCAATTTTTAATTTGATTGTTATTTTATCGTTAGCAATACTTGGATAAATATTAATAACATCATTGAATGTATTTTTTAAATTTATCACATTAGAATAGGTAAATTTACCATCAAAATCAGTTTGCTTAATTCTATAAAAAGCTGAGCCTTTCATTGGTGTTAAATCATTGAAAGTATAATTAATCATAGTGTTGCTATTTCCTTTTGATTTAATTTTGTCTAAAACATTCCATTGATTTCCGTCTGATTTTTTTTCTACTGAAAAATAATCATTGTTTTGTTCAAAATAAGTTGACCAATTTAAATGTGATATACCCTCAACTAAATTAGCACTTAAATTAGAAAACTTAACAGGCAAAGATGTATTAGTATTATTAGAACCAATGGTGAAATACATTACAGAATCAACTGGGAAATGGATAGTTCCAATATTTGAAATAGTTACAACTCCATTGGAAATGCTAAAATTTAAGCCTGATGATGCTGTATAAACACTAGCATTACTAAAGTTTCCATCATCATCAACTAACAAACATAAATGAGCAGGATTTTGAGTAAATAAATTTGCAATAGAATCAAGTTTTATATCAATAGAAACATAATTGATAAAATTAGAATTACTTATTTTCCATTCTCTTTCTAATCGAGTAATTACTCCTGTGGAAGGTTTTTCAAATGTTGAGGCCACTGTACTCGATAATTTTCCTGTATTATTACCAATAATTAAATAAGAGCTATCGTTATAAATAGTGGAAGTATTTGAGAAATTATTTGATGCTAAATAATCTACATAAATCCTTGTTGAATCATCAATGGTATGTGATTGTTTTTGATACAAACCTTGAGCATCTTCTCTACCTAAACCAATTAAATTATTGTGATAAGAACTATTAACAACAGCGTTCCATAATATTTTTCCACTTGGAGAAATATAATTACCTTGTGTTCCTCCACCTGTATTGTCTAGTGTAATACCATATTTTAGGGCTAAATATGTATGTACTTTATTCAAATTTAAGCTATTTAAAGTACTGTTATAAAACAATACTTCTCCAATGTAACCTTCAAAAAAACCAGCATAAAGACTCGAAGCTACTCTTGCTCCAATTAAAACCCCATTATCACCCGTAGTTGCTGATGAAACACCTGCGGTGAAAAGTAACGAACGTTTAAAAGCACTCATGGTTGAAACTCCAGATTTATTACCAGTGTATGAAAAAATCATGGGTTTATAATCCTCGGTATAGTCTCTACAACCATTTAAACTGTTTGTTGTTCCAATTGCACATCTTGAAACTGTTCCTAAATGTCTGTATTGAATTCCATCACCTCCACTTTCTCTGTAATGTAACATATGACCACCTGTTGCAGTATAAGTAGGTAAATAATATACCATGATAAAAGTACCATTGCTAGTTGATGTATTATTGTTAATTAAATTTACAGTTCCAAGTTTACCCAATGTAAGAATATTTGTGGCTGAATTACCAGCAAAGCTGATTACTTTATTGTAATTTAAAACTCCGTTACTCGTATCCGTAGCTTGTGGATATGGAGATCCGGTTGTGTCTCTAAATACGATGGTGTTTGTTCCTGTAGGATATGAACTATTCCAATTGATTACATCACCGTTTGATAATGAATCTGCTTTAAACCAAGCGTTCAAATTGCTTGTTCCTAAATTTCCTGGGCTTTGGGCAAAGCTAATTTTTGCTAAAATTGAAAAAAATATTAGGGTACTAATTTTTGTAAAATGTTTCATGTTGTATTTTTTTGTTCTTGGGTTTTGGGTTGAAAGTTTTATTTATTCCACCCAACTTTTATAATAGCTAGGGTCTTCCATTTGCATGGCAGCAGCAGTTATTTGTAAAGGATAAAAAGGATCTATCATCACCGCTAATTCTTTGGTTTCAGTTTTACCAATACTTTTTTCAGCCATTCCTGGATGTGGGCCATGTGGAATGCCTTTAGGATGCAAACTTATCATGCCACGTTCTACATGTTTACGGCTCATAAAATCACCATCTACATAATATAAAACTTCATCGCTATCTACATTACTGTGGTTATAAGGCGCAGGAATTGAAAGTGGATGATAGTCGTATAAACGAGGTACAAAAGAACAAATTACAAAATTATGTCCTTCAAAAGTTTGGTGAATTGGAGGCGGCATGTGAACTCGGCCAGTGATTGGTTCGTAGTTATGAATGCTAAATCCATAAGGATATTGAAATCCGTCCCAACCCACGGCATCAAAAGGATGAGCGGCATAAGTATAAGGAAAAATCATGTCCTCTTTTTTTATTAAAACTTTAAAATCACCCGTTTCGTCAAATGTTTCTTTCAGTAGGGGTAATTTTATATCGCGTTCGCAATAAGGCGAATGTTCCATTAATTGTCCGTATTGGTTTAAGTAACGCTTGGGCGGACGAATGGGAGAAAATGATTCAGTAATAAAAAGTCTGTTATTTTCTGTTGCAAAATGCAATTGGTAAATGGTTCCGCGGGGAATTACCAGGTAATCGCCATATTCAAATTCTATTTGTCCGTAAACAGTTTTTAAAACGCCTGAACCTTCATGAATAAAAATTACTTCATCGGCATCCGCATTTTTAAAAAAATAATCTGTCATGCTTTTTTGCGGAGCAGCAGCTGCCAAATAAACGTCTTTATTGAACAAAACATAAACCCTGCTTTTCAAATAATCAGCTTCAGGGGCAGTTTTAAAAGTTAAAAAACTACGATTTTGTAAATTTTTTTCAATTGCTGCTTTGGGCGCAATGCTATAAGCTTCGCCTATTTCTTTAACCAAAGTTGGCGCATTACAATGGTAAACCAATGAATACAAACTGCTAAAACCTTCGGTAGAAACCAATTCTTCTGCATATAAATTGCCATCAGGTTTGCGAAATTGTGTATGTCGTTTTGCGGGAATTTGTCCTTGTTTGTAGTAAAATGCCATTTTATAGTTGATAGTTGTTGGTTGATAGTTGATAGCTAATCAATAAAATATTGAAAACTTTAACACTTTTTTGTGCCAACAAAATTACGTTTTTTTGTGACTTGTAATAAACACTTAATTTATTTCGACTAATTTTTTTCATAAATGTATAAAAATACCCTTCTTTTATTCGCAGCTATTTTTTTAATTGCCTGCGGCAACAATACAAATAAAATCAAATCAAATTCCAATATTGATTCTGTAGCTATAAAAGCGGGCGTTCAAGAAATATCCGAAAAAATTCAAACTAATCCTACTAATGCGGAATTATATTTTGAAAGAGGAACAAAATATTTTGAAGCAAAAATTATGGATCGAGCAACAATAGATTTTAAAGATGCTTGCACTTTAGATTCGAACAATGCCATGTATTTTTTTATGTATGCACGCACTAATTACAGTTTGACAAAAACTATTTTAGCCGCTAAAAACTACGAAAAAGCCATTGCTCTGCAACCAGAATTTATAGATGCTAAAATCAAATTGGCCGATTTGTATTACATTACTAAAGAGCATGAAAAATCAATCAATTTGGCCAATTCAATTATAGCATTAGAAAAAACAAACGCATACGCTTACCACCTGCGAGCCATGAATTACAAGGATGTTGGCGATACAATAAAGGCAATTTCTAATTTTCAAAAAGCCATAGAATTAGACAATAACGATTATGACAGTCACATGATTTTAGCTAAGATATTATTGACACAAAAAAACAAATTGGCTTTAGAATATATCAATGCTTGCCTTAGAATTAGACCAAATGATGCCGATGCTTTTTTTGCTAGAGCAACTTTTTGGCAAAACGAAAAGAAGTTTAAAATGGCGTTGATGGATTATGGAAGAGTCATTGAAAAAAATGCTGATTATTTTGAATGTTATTACAATGTAGGTTATATCAATTTTGAAACTGGATTTTTAAAAGAAGCCATTCATAATTTTGATGTATGTGTAAGAATGATGAACGATTTTTTGCCGGCATATTACATGCGCGGCCTTTGTTATGAAACTTTAAAGGATTTTACAAATGCAAAATTAAATTATGAATTTGTATTAAAAGCAGATCCAAAATACGAGTTAGCCATTGCAGGTTTGAAACGTATGAAATAAAAATACAAAGCCCTCCCTAAAAATGGAAGGTTGGGTGGGTGTTTTAAACTAATAACACCTCCCAGAAAAGCGGAAGCTTTTCGACCCTCCTTGATAGGAGGGTGTTCGTGAAAAAATATGAAAATAACATATAACCCAAAACTAAAAGATTTAGCACGAGAAATGAGGAATAATCCTACAGATGCTGAAAAACATCTTTGGGATTATTTAAAAGGCGATAAGTTATTAGGTTTAGATTTTCACAGACAGAAACCCATTGAAAATTTTATTGTAGATTTTTATTGTGACAAAATAAGTTTAGTTATTGAAGTAGATGGTGGATATCATGAAGGATTAAATATGCTAAAAAAAGATGGCGACAGAGATTTAGATTTATATAATTTGGGAATTACAGTAATTAGATTTACAAATGAAGAAGTGTTAAATCAAACCTATGATGTAGTAAAGAAAATAAAAAAAGAAGTTTTGAATTTGTTGAAAATAAAAAACATTTCCCTATAAAATAAAATACAAAGCCCTCCCTAAAAAGGGAGGGTTGGGTGGGTGTTTTAAACTAATAACACCTCCCAGAAAAGCTGAAGCTTTTCGACCCTCCTTGATAGGAGGGTGTTCGTGAAAATAAATATAATAAAAACATAAATATTTTTGTAGTTTTTAACTACAACCAGTTTGTGTACCGCAATTTAAACACTTGTAACACGAACCACTTCTTATAGTTATATGTCCGCAGGTAGAACAGGCAGGACTATCACCCATGCGTTTATTCATTTCACTTACTTGGTCTAATTGAGTTTCTAAAGTTATTGCTTTTGTTGTTGAAATTATTTGCGGAGCAATGGCAATAGCTTCAGTTTTATAAAATCCAATGGGTGCAGATGTACTAGCATTATTATTAACCAAAATAGTTCCTTCAGATTTTACATTTATTGCACTTTGCAAAGCATGCTTATGTTGGTTAATGGCTAACTGACTTCGTTGGCTTTCAGTAGCAGGAATTTGAACAAAATCTTCACGACCCATGTATTCAAATCCTATCATTCTGAAAATATAATCAATAATAGACGTTGCATTTTTTATATTGTCGTGACCGGCAACCATACCTGCTGGCTCAAAACGAGTAAAAGTAAATTTATCTATATATTCTTCTAAAGGAACACCATACTGCAATCCCATAGATACAGCAATAGAAAAACAGTTCATTAAGCTGCGCAATGTGGCTCCTTCTTTGTGTAAATCTACAAATATTTCACCCAAAGTACCATCTTCATATTCACCAGTTCTCACAAAAATTGTTTGTCCGCCAACGGTAGCTTTTTGGGTAAATCCACCACGTTTTCCAGGTAAAGTTTTGCGAGCTACTACGCCCGCTAATTTATGTTTGAATGCAGTGTCGTGGGTTCTATTTAAAATAGCAGTAGCAGCTTCTAAAACTTGTTCCGGACTTAATTCTCCAACAGGTTTATGAGCATCGTTTCCAAGAACAGCTTCTACTGCTTCTTGAATATCTTCTTCCTCTTTTACGTCAGATTTATTTGAAAGTGGTTGACTTAATTTACAACCATCGCGGTAAAGCGCATTGGCTTTTAAGCCCAAACTCCAACTTAAATAATAACATTCTTTGATGTTTTCTACTATTGCCTCGTTTGGCAAATTAATAGTTTTTGAAATAGCACCACTTAAAAAAGGTTGAGCAGCGGCCATCATTCTAATATGACCTGTTGCGGCTATGTATCTTTCGCCTTTATTGCCACATTTATTGGCACAATCAAATACTGGTAAATGTTCGTCTTTTAAATAAGGCGCACCTTCTACCGTCATGGTTCCGCATATATAATCGTTGGCTTCTTCTATTTCTGTTTTAGTAAACCCTAATTTACGCAGTAAATTAAATGAATGACTATTATAATCAGCTTCTGTAAATCCTAAACGTTGCAAACAAGCTTCGCCTAATGTCCAATGATTAAATACAAAACCAATTTCAAAAGCACCCGCAGCGGCTTTATCTATTATTTCAATTTCTTCACTGTTAAATCCGTGGAATTTTAAACTTTCAGGATTAATATGTGGCGCACCTTTTATAGATGCATGTCCGATGGCATATTTTTCTATAATATCAATTTCTGCTTGTTTGTAACCTAAGTTTTTTAAGGCCGCTGGCACTCCAGAATTAATGATTTTAAAATAACCACCACCCGATAATTTTTTGAATTTTACTAAAGCAAAATCAGGTTCAATTCCAGTAGTATCACAATCCATTACCAAACCAATAGTTCCAGTAGGAGCTATAACAGTAGCTTGTGCATTTCTGTAACCATATTGCTCGCCCATTTGAACTGCTTTATCCCATGCATTGGTAGCCGCAGTTAATAAATAATCAGGGCAATATTTAGGATCTATTCCTACAGGTTTTACTGTAATTCCTTCGTAAGCTTCTGGTGTGTTGTAAGCTGCATAACGGTGGTTACGCATTACTCGTAACATGTGTTTTTTGTTTTCTTCGTAATGGGTAAATGTACCCAAATATTTAGCCATTTCGGCCGAAGTTTGATAAGCAACACCATTTAAAATAGCGGTTATTGCTCCGCAAATAGCAAATCCTTTTGGTGAATCGTAAGGAATTCCAGCTATCATTAACATAGAGCCTAGGTTAGCATAACCTAAACCTAAAGTCCTATAATCGTATGAAAGTTGTGCTACTTCTTTGGAAGGAAACTGCGCCATTAAAACTGATATTTCTAATACCATAGTCCATAACCTGCTGCTGTGTTCAAAGCCTTTTACATCAAAAGTTAAAGTATCAGCATCAAAGTATTTCATTAAATTGAGCGAAGCTAAATTACAAGCAGTATTATCCAAAAACATGTATTCCGAACAAGGGTTAGAAGCATTTATTCTTCCTCCTTCAGGGCAAGTATGCCATTCGTTTATGGTAGAATCATATTGTACACCAGGATCGGCACAAGCCCAAGCTGCATCAGCTATCATGTCCCACATTTCTTTTGATGGAATCGATTTGATAGTTTTGCCGTTTGATCTTCCTGTTAAATTCCAATCTTTTCCTTCATTTAAAGCATGAAAAAACGAATGAGGAATGCGCACTGAATTATTTGAATTTTGACCAGAAACTGTTGCATAAGCTTCGCCTTCATAATCGCTTGAATAGCCTGCGGCAATAAGAGCTGCCACTTTCTTTTCTTCATTTTTTTTCCAATTAATGAACTCCACAATTTCTGGATGGTCTAAGTCTAAACAAACCATTTTAGCAGCTCTACGTGTAGTTCCACCTGATTTTATTGCGCCAGCAGCCCTGTCACCTATTTTTAAAAAGCTCATTAACCCCGATGAAGTTCCACCGCCACTTAATTTTTCTGATGAACCTCTAATTTTTGAATAATTAGTTCCAACACCAGAACCATATTTAAATATTCTGGCTTCACGAACCCAAAGGTCCATAATTCCACCATCGTTTACCAAATCATCATCCACCGAAAGTATAAAGCAAGCATGCGGTTGAGGACGTTCGTATGCTGAAGTCGATTTTTCTAATTCACCAGTTCTAGGATTTACAAAATAATGTCCTTGCGGTTTTCCCGTAATTCCATATGAGCTATGCAAACCTGTATTGAACCATTGTGGAGAGTTTGGTGCGGCATATTGACCAACGATCATAAATGCCATTTCTTCATAAAAAATTTGTGCATCATCTCTTGAATCAAAGTATCCATATTCTTCGCCCCATTTCATCCAACAATGAGCCATTCTATGGGCTACTTGTTTTACGCTGGTTTCTTGTCCAAGCGTTCCATCAGGTTGAGGAACTCCTGCTTTTCTAAAATATTTTTGTGCCAACACATCAGTAGCCACTTGACTCCACGAGCTAGGAACTTCCACATTCTTCAATTCAAATACCACACTTCCATTGGTATTTTTTATAATAGAAGTACGATAGTCGTATTCAAACATATCATATGGACTCACCCCTTCTTTGGTAAAATGTCTTTCAATTTTTAGACCTTTAGTCTCGCTAGTTTTTTTTGTTGACTTGCTCATGTGTTACAAAGTATTATTGACGTGTTTTATTATTAAAGAAACTACTAATGCTATATTTTATTTTATGGTTTTAAAAGATATCGATAATGAGTCAACCAAAAGTGCAGGGTTCAAAACACATTTTCAAATTGGTATATCCACATATTTTTTTTTAGCACCTTGCAAGGTCTATGTATATTGAATGTTAGGCTGTGAATAAGGTATTTTCGAGCATATTTTTTCCCAATGTTTACAAGCATCTAGCAGTTTGGGAGTAACCACATTGTATTTTTTTTGTCTATTTTAAAATACAAATTTTATTAGTGAAAAAAGTAGTTTGTTACATTAAAAGCATTTAACACCAAAACTGATATACAATGATTTGTGAAATGTGTTTTACAATTTTAAAAACGAGTACTCCTAAATTTTCTTGAACAATTAATTTTATAAAACTAAATATATAATAATTAAGCCTCACTTTATTATTTAACAAAAAAAATTACTTTATTTGCCATGAAAAGCATTTCAATAGAAAGCCAATATTTTGACAAAACAAATACTACATCACTTAAATAAAAAAAGACAAAATAAGCAAAAGCAATTGGCTGTTTTAATTGACCCTGACAGTATTTTAAATGAAGCACAATTAATTCAAACTTGTAAGCTTTGCAATGAAGCAAAAGTAGATTTAATTTTGGTTGGTGGAAGTTTAATTACCAATGGATTTTGGAATAAATGTATTTCGATTATTAAATCGGTAACGGAAATTCCTGTATTATTATTTCCAGGAAATATTATGCAAGTGCATGATGAAGCCGATGCCATTTTATTTTTAAGTATGATTAGCGGCCGTAATCCTGATTTGTTAATTGGTAAACATGTATTGGCAGCGCCAGGTTTAAAAAAATCGGGAATTGAAGTTATTCCTACCGCATACATGATAGTAGATGGTGGAAATATTACCAGCGTCATGTACATGAGTAATACCACACCCATTCCTGCAGATAAAAATAATATTGCAGTTTGCACCGCAATGGCAGGCGAAATGTTAGGACTAAAAGTAATGTATATGGATGCAGGAAGTGGCGCCAATAATCCTATTTCTACTTCCATGATTCAAGACATCAAAAACGCCATAGATTTACCCTTATTTATAGGTGGTGGAATTAGAAGTATAGAACAAGCTTTGGCTACCGCCAATGCTGGTGCCGATGTAGTAGTTGTTGGTAATGCTTTTGAAAAAAATCCTGATTTAATTTTAACCATTAGCAATGCCATTCATGGTGTGGCTAGTGCTAACTAAAAAAAGCCGATTCATTATTTGAATCAGCTATTTTTTATTAATCATTGTCATCTAAACTAAAAATATCCTCTACTTTTTTGCCAAAAATCTTGGCTATTTTAAGTGATAAAACTGTGGATGGCACATATTTATTTGCTTCCATGGCATTAATAGTTTGTCTGCTCACACCAATCAATTTAGCCAAATCATCTTGAGTAATATTTTTAATGGCTCTTTCTATACGAATATTATTTTTCATGATGAACAGCTTGATTATTTTTATAAAGCACATAATGAAACCTAATTAGGAAAATAAGTAGGTGGGTAAACATATTAAATATCAAAACTGAAAAAAAGTCCATTCCATAAACAAAAATCGTTGCAATTAACAGTAAACTATAGTTGAAATAAGTAGCCCAAAGCAATGATTCTAATCGCGATTGAGCTATAAATTCATCTTCAGTTTTTTCCTTGGAGCAAGCTACAAATATAGAACCAATAATAATAAATATTCCCAAAAGTTCATCGGTAATATTATTGGTAGTAATGGTAAAGTTATTGGAAGATTTAAATATCTCACTATCTACAATAGCAAATACTTTCACATTCAGAAATGAAAATTGATAGTCTAAAACATAAACTACAAAGGCAAAAATGCAAGCGGGAATCAACATGATCCATCCAATTCTTTTGAATGAATAAGGAAATAAAAAACGTGTTTTCATAATATTTATTTTTTAAAATTGTTGACACAAATGTAAAACAAATAAAACTATTTGTCAAGTATTTTTTACATTTTGTAAAATAAATAAGACTAAATGAATGATTTTCAAAACTAAAAAGCTTCGTTCATTGTAAAATAAAATCCTTGAATGCCGTTTTCTCCTCGTCCATAATCTATTCTTAAATTTATATGATCGCGCCTAATGGCAATGGCCCTAAAACCCATTCCATAATTAGGTTTTAAATTAGTAAATAACATGGAACTTTGATTGGCCACATTACCAAATCCACCAAAAATAGTAATTGAAATAGGACCCCAAACTTTTTTTCGTAATTCTGCCTGAAAAGCCATCGCATGATTGTCTCTAAACCT
>CANGPW010000063.1 GCA_947456185.1 Bacteroidota bacterium
CTTGTTGGTAGTTACCGCCATTGCCATCATTCGTATTCAATCTAATGCTATAGCTATTTTTCGTTTCAAAGTCAAATATGCCATTGCTATACAATGAATCGTTTGATATTCTAAATGAACCGTTATTGGTACTTCCTAAGCCTGCTACTAAGCTATAGGTAAAGCTTGTATTTGATAAATCTGAATCGGTTGATGTTAGCTTACCAATGAATGTACTAGCTGCTAAGTTTTCTGCTATGCTTAAGTTACTTACTGCTATCGCTGTTGGTGCATCGTTGGCATTAGTGACATTAATAACAAATTGTTTTGTAAACAAACCACCATTGCCATCATTGGTTTGAATGTAAACATAATATACATTTTGACTTTCATAATCAAATGAAGAATTTGTTAATAATTGATTCCCATTTAAATTAAAACTTGCATTACTATTTCCAATATTATTTACAAATGAATATGTAAAAGTACTACCAGTATCTTGGTCGGTTGAAGTTAAGTTACCAACTAAAGAATTTGCTGATAAATTTTCAGCAATACTATTATTACTTAAAGTAATATTTGTTGGTGCATCATTCGCATTTAATATATTAATAGTGAAAGTATCTTCATAAATTCCACCTAAACCATCATTGGTACGAAGCCTAATTTTGTAACTTGATTTTGTTTCAAAATCAAAAACAATTGAACTTCTGAATGAACTTCCAAAAATATTAAAGGAAGCATTGTCTGTACTTCCAACACCACTTACTAAAGAATAAGTAAATGAATTAGTAATATCTTGATCAACAGTTGAAAGTGTTCCAATAGTTGAGTTAACATTTAAATTTTCAGTAATCGATTTAAAGTTTAAACTAATTGCTGTTGGTACATCATTGGCATCAATAATATTTATTGTAAAAGTTTTTTGAAACAATCCTAAACTACCATCATTGGTTTGAATTCTGATAGCATATGAATTAAGTGATTCGTAATTAAAAATAACATTAGAATAAAGTGTATCATTACTTATTAAAAAATTCGAATTTCCTGAGCTTCCAGCACCCCCAACTAATGTATATACAAAAGATCCAACAACATCAGGATCTGAAGTAGAAAGTTTAGCAATAAATGTTCTTACTGATAAATTTTCAGTAATAGTTGAATTACTTAAAGCAATATCAGTAGGTGCATCATTACTATCTGTTACTGATAATAAAAACTGTTTTGTTAATAAGCCACCATTTCCATCATTTGATTGTATATAAACAGAATAGCTTTGTCTGGTTTCATAATCAAATGTATTATTAGTTCTTAATTGATTATTTAAAATAACAAAATCGCTATTATTATTTCCTGAGGTATTTACAAATGTATAAGAAAAAGAATTGCTTGCATCTTCATCAACTGTTGCAAAACTTCCTACTAAAGAACCAACTAAGCGATTTTCGGCAAATGAAGCTCCCGAACTTGAACTATTAATTGTAATATTGGTTGGAACATCATTTACATCTTTAATTAAAACTCTAAAAATTCTTTCAAAAGTATTATTTGCTTTATCAGTAACTCTAACCCTAATAGAATATGATGATTTAGTTTCGTAATTAAAAATATTCAAAGACCTTAAAGTGTTTCCTTGAATATTAAAATTCACATTATTGGTATCACCAACTCCTGCTACTAAAGCATAGGTAAATATTTCAGCGGTATCATTATCAAGTGCAGTAAAAGTACCAAGATTAGTTAATATAGATGAATTTTCGTTGATAGTTGAATCACTTAAAAAAATACTTGTAGGTGCCGTATTTGAATCTAATAAATTAAGGGTAAAAGTTTGTTCAAAACTACAATTTAAATTATCGGTTGTTTTAACTCTAATATTGAAAATACTTTGAACATTGTAGTTATAGTTAGTAGCTGTTTTTAATTGATCTGTTGTAATTGAGAACTTACTATTATCTGTATTACCAGCACCACTAACTAAAGTGTAAGTATATATTTGACTCAAGTCAACATCAGTAGATGATAAGCTTCCAATAGTTGAACCAATAGCTATACCCTCTTTAAATGTTGAACTACTTATAGCTATTGCGGTTGGAGCATTATTATTTAATATCACTAATGGTGAAGAACTAACACCAAAACTTGCACCATCTTGAAAAAATACAGTTGTTATAGCATCAGTTACCACATCAGTTACAGAGTTATAAATTTTAAACGTTACCGTTTCACCAGAAGCTATATTGCTGTATATTGTTATATTAGCTATATATCTCCCATTTACATAATTTTTAGTTGTGTCAACTCCTCTTAAATCATTTCCAACAAAAGCACCTATTTTATTACTTGGGTTTGCTAATTCGGCACAATTTATATTGGCCACTGCAGTAGCCGTCATTTGATATGCAAATGATGATGGATTTACAGTCCAAGTGGGAGCTGCAGCAAATGAAATTTTTTGCAATAAAATAAAGAAAGTGATTAATAAATAATTTTTAAAATTCATATTATATAAGTTAAAATGATTGGTTAAAAAAGACATGGAATTAACCATGTCTATATTTTTTATTTGTTTGTTGTATTAATATTTTAAAATTTTTGACCTTAGTATGTTATCTCCTGCACTTACTTCAACAAAATAAATCCCTTGTTGAATTTTTATACCTTTATCAGTTGGATTCCATTCTATATAGTTATTAGTATTTCCTAATGTATTATAATCAAAAGCGTCTACTTGTTTACCTGTTATATCAAAAACTTTTAAATCAAGCTTAGGACCAGATATACCTTGAACATTTATAATTATTTTAGTACTAAAAGGATTTGGATAAACATATATGCTTGCTTGATTTGATGAATTTGAACCAAAATCATTGCAATTAAATGAAGGAGTTGTTTTCAATAATACAGGTGCTTTAATTTCACCAGATAATTTATTGTTTTCAAAGTTTAAGTTACCCTCTAAATCAAATGTTTTACCAGTTTGTTCATCTAATAATTTAAAACTTATTGAATCACTATCATTATTAGAAGAAACATTGATAAAATATAAATTCTTACCATTTCCTATATCAGAAGATCTGGTAACACCTCGTAACTCATTTCCTATATATGCTCCTAAACTTAATCTACCCGATGAAACAGCATTTTTACAAACACCTGCATCAACAATGGCACTCATGTTTTTATCATAACTAGCAGCATTAAATTTAAAATAATTACTTAAATAAACATTTTCATTGGCTCCTGTTTTACCAAACATTGCTGATCTAGGATAAGCAAATACTGAATTAACACCAGCCCTATACATATAACCTTTATTAGGTACTAATGTCGATAAGCTACCAACCCAACCTATGCTATTATCATAAACTGCAAATTGTGTTTGGCTTTTAACTAAATCACCAGTTGTGGCTGATAAACTTGAGAAAGATTCTGTTAAACTTAAATTTCTTTGAGCAACATAACCTAACCAATTCCATCCACTATTTAAACTTATTGGATGTAATGTAGGATCTATTTCAACACCAGATATTACTAGTGTATCATAAGTGTTGCTTTTAAATCTATATGAATTTTCAGTTATAATTGGAGTACTATTGCTTCCTAAATTTCCAGACCAACCAACATTAGAGCTATAATCAGCATATCTAGTTTGGTTTTTAAACAAGTCACCTGTTGTACTATGAAGTCCTTTAAATAATGAATTTAAATTAGCAGAATCTTTAATGGTTAAATTAAAAGATATCCAATTCCATCCAATTGCTAATGGAATATATTTAGTGAGTTTATCACTTGCATTAAATATTTGCGGACTACTAATACTACCTATTTGACCATTACTTGAAAATGTAATATTAGGCGTTACATCTGAATGAATTTTACCCGCACCAGCATTCCAAATTTTAAATTCAATATTTTCACCATCAGTTACATTGCTATAAACTGTTAAAAATGCGTAATACCTATCAATTTGTGGGAAATACTCTAATCCACAAATTCCTCTACACTCGCCATTAACAAAAGCAGCTAATTTGTCATCGGCATTGGTAGATATCACATTGTTTACTCTAATTTGACCAATGATACTCATGCTATTTTGGAAATTAGCTGGATTGACTGCCCATGTTGAAGGTGGTTCTGAATATACTTTTAATTTTACAAGTAAATTATCAGGATATCCAAAATCAGTTAACAATTGAATATTATTTTCATAAGTTCCAATATTAACAGTTGAACTAATTGTAAACTGAATTGTTTTAGTACTATTAGGGCTAATTATACCGCTAGTAGGACTTATACTTAACCATGATGGAATGTTTTCAATTCTAAATTGTTTAACAGCTCCACCTGAATTCACTATGTTTGATGAAAAAGTTAATGTTTCACCAGCTTTTTTAGTGAAATTAAACTCTTGGTCAAACCATTTTACTTGATTTTTATCTACATAAGCAATCCATGTTTTGGGTGATTGCATTATGTTTCCATTTAAATCATAAACATCTTTAGTGGTCACATCTAATGTAACGTTTTCTATTAATTCAGGAAGGGTGGTTGGTGTTAATATAATTTTATCCTGATTTACAGAATAAACAAAATTAATAGCCTGAATTGGTCTTTGAACTTTAACAGTTGGAGTTTCATCATTAAGTCCACTTCCCAAACTAGTTACTCCTGTGATTGCTCTAGATAAACTCAACTGATCAACTATACTAGGTGTTAAAATTGGAACTCCTAAGTTTAAAGTATATGTTTCAAAAGGTAAATAGAAAACTAAACCAGATTCTGTTCCAGATAATCTATTGGAACGATCTGTTTCTATTTGTGTTTGAGCTCTTGCCGATTCCCATATTCTCACTTCATCTATATAACCATTCAATTTCCTGTCAATTACATCTCCAGCTCTTTGGTATAATCTACCTCCTAATATAAATTTATCACCACCAAATTCTTGAAAGCTTGACGGAGACACATTGTTTTGTAAATTTCCATCAATATAAGCTGTTAAACTAGTAGC
This sequence comes from Bacteroidota bacterium, assembly GCA_947456185.1. GTDB lineage: Bacteria > Bacteroidota > Bacteroidia > UKL13-3 > UKL13-3 > JAAFJM01. Next base: position 4,994 of record CANGPW010000063.1, read on the forward strand.
ACGTTGCATAACCAATGCAAAATGATGCCAATTACCATCAAAGTAATTAGTAGAAACAGCTTCAAAAATCAATCCTCTATGTTTCACAACCATTTTTCCTGTTGAATCTTTTTCAATACTCCATTTAATGGCTGGGTTTACATCTGTAGAATCTCCTTTACCGTTAGAAAATAAACAAACATTTGTATTTGTATTTGCTGCTTTAAACCAAAATTCAATGGTAAAATCTGATTCTGGAGTAAAAGCAATATCGGGAGCACTTACTGATAATGGCTCAGTATTTATTCTATATGCTTTTCCTTTTGGAGAAACTTGCCACAATGCATTTACAATAGCAGCATTTCTTAGTCTAATATAATCTTTAACGATTAATCCATTTGCTTCGTCCATTCTCCAATTAGCTAAAATACCTGCTTCGGTTCCTCTCAAACTTATGTTGATTGAATTTAATATATCTGCTGAAGCCCTTGTTTTGGTCCAAAGTCTAAAATCTCTGAGGTTTCCACTATAAAATTTTCCATTATTTTGTGATAATTTTCCAATGAATGTTTTTCCTCCACCCTCATAATTATTGTATATTCTTGTGTTACCAGTGTTACTAACTACTCCATCTATAAATAATTCACAAATACTTGTTTCATAATTATATGAAACTGTAAAATGATGGAATGCCAAAGAATCAACAGAAATCATGTTACATTGAACCATTTCTGATCCAATTCTAAAGTTGAATTTATTACTTGAATTGAATCCAATTGAGAAGAACTGAGCAGCATCTACCCCTTGTGAAAATATTACTTGCTCACCCAATCCTTTTCTTTTCGCCCAGAACTCCAATGAGAATGTTTTTTTAGTTAAATTTAAACCTACTGGAATCTCAACATAATCATTGTCTCCATCAAAAAACAAACTTGCTGTATTTTGTTGTGTACTGCCATTTAAAACACCCCTAATGTCAAAGTTCTGATAACTTAATGAAGCATTGTCAATTGGTTCATTGAATTGAATTTGAATTTCATCACTTGGAGATAAAATTCCATCGGCTGGTGAAGGATTACCAAAAGGACTTGGATTTACCCTATCTGCAATTCCACTTTTAACTCTTGATTCTTTAGTTGCATCTGGATGACCAGGAGCAGAACAAGTAGTAACAGCCCTAATATCATATGGCCCATCAGAAAGTTGTTTCATGTTCCAAGCATATTCTATATATGATTTGAGAGTTGGAATGGCTGCCTCAGTACTATCCGCATCTATTTTAAATGTTTCAAGAATATTCCACCTTGAACTTGATGATTGTTTATATTGAAATGTGGTATTTTGAAAGCCACCAAAATTATAATCATAGTCAGCTATAATTACATTCATGGTATCTTTAAAAGTATTGTTTAAAGTCCACTTATCGCCAGGATTATAAATATTGGCATCTGTACAAGTTGGAATATAATGTACTGATACATAAACAGAATCTGCTATACTTTTATCGCAAGGTGATTTAATTATCAGTAAAATACTGTCATAATCATAATATACAGTACCCCTTTTGATGGTAAGTGTTTTGGTAATAGTTGTACCATAAGGAATGTTAAAATCTTTATTTGGATCTAATCCATCTATGAATAGCGTTGCCCCATATGGATTCGTAGCATCAATTACTCTTAAAGAATATGTTTGTTGGTCATTTGATTCGCTTTGATTACCTAACTGTAATTGAAAGGTTGCAGGTTGATCAGCTGGTACATTGAATTTAACTGGCTGAGTAATTTGGATAGTCGGAACATGTCGTCTAGCTGTACCATCACTTAATTTTAAATTACTTGAATTGTTTGCATAATAAGTTGTTGAAGTTATGGTATCACCTGATTTGTAATAATTAGTCCAAACCTCTCCTTCATATGGACATGAAGTTTGCCCACCAATTGTTTTGAAAATATGCCCATTTCCTGTTTTTGGATCTATAACATTTGTCGATATCAAATCACCATCATCTCCGTCTTGTAAAGTATAACTAATAGTTACAGTTGTATCACTGAAGCCTTCGTTTTCTGATGAGGTTGTTTCACCTAAGGTTAAACTTCCATTAAGTTCTATTCCATTACCAGCCACCATAGCCTGAAAACCATAAGCTTCATCGTGTGCTAAATAAATCTCCGTACTAGAGGATTCTGAATTACTTTTAGTACTTGAAAATGTTTGAGTAACTGTTGCTTTACCAACACTTGAATTTGATACTACTAATGAATTACTGTTTAATGCGTCTATTTTCTCTTTTTCATTCTTGGCCAATGCTTGTTTCCAAGTTTGAATTTGAGTATTATACCATCGTACAGTGTCAATATCCATAAGTTGATTTGGACTATAGGTATAACTAGGGCCCGATTTATCTGCTGCTTCCTGAGTCAAACAATTAGGGCTACTTCTAAGGCTGCCCCATATTGGATCATCATTATTTGAAGCGAATTTTTTCTCATAAAGTGGATCAGATGTATTTGTATAATTAACGGTATATTTTCTTTGTCCATTGGTTTTTTTCGAATTGGTAATTACTGAATTTCTTGACTTTACCAAATTTGGAATAATAACATCTTCTATTTCATCCACAGTGTATGAAAAAACAGTAGCTATTCCACTTGAGTTAACAGCCAAATTAGAGAAGAGACCTAGTCTATATCCATTATAGGTTGTATTTCCACAAATAGCACCTGGAACATTGCATAAATCTTGTTTAATAAAGGTTAAATTTTTTGCTACACCAAAAGTATAATTAGTTGATTTTCCAAAAAATATATCTGCTTTTGGGCCTACTTCGGAAATATTACTACCCATAGGTGTAGAAATTGAAATGCTTGAGCTCATGGTTTCAACTTTTTTTCCGCTAGTTGAAAATTTAGATTCTTTTGTAACGCCAAATCCTGCATTACCTCCAACTTCTACCTCTGTAGAAAATAATGCCCCAAATGCAACACCCTGTGAAAATTTAGCACCTAAATGAACTGTCCCCATAAAACTTCCACCTGTATTATTTAAGTTGGAAAAACTTTTTGTGGTTGTAAAAGTTGTATTTTTTGTCCAAGTAGCTGAACTTAAAGAACCTGGAGGATCCCTTAAAATTAAATCCACTTTTTGAGGTCCAAGGGTAGTAAAACTTGACCCAGAAAAATTGCCACCAAATAAAAAGGCCCTGTAAGTTGTGTTTCCTGGATTAGGCAACCATTCCGTAAACCTGACCCCCGTATTTCCTGCAGTATAAAAAATAGCTTGAAGTGATTTGGTGAAACTTAAAGTTGGATCCAATGAATTGGTAGCTAAATTTGGCAAACCTCCCCTAAATGTATATAAGCCCATTCCGTTTTTAATTTCAATTGAACCAACTGTGTCAGTGGCTGAATTAAATCCTGCAAAAGAATTATAAACATTAAGTGTTCCATCTAATGGAACTTTGTATTGAACTGCTGGGTTATTGTCGTAATTTGTGTAGGTTTCAAAAGCATAAACCTTAGCAGTATATTCTTTAAATTGTAAAAAAACTGGATAGCCAAAAGGATTAGTTGGTATTAATTTTATAGTGTCATTAGATGATGTAACAATTTGTGTTTCACCAATAAAACTACTATCAGTAGGTGTTCTTTGAATTGTTCTAGCAAAATCTAATTTTGGGGTATTATAAATGATAAAATCTCTCCTCACATTATAAGATGTGGTATCAATTCTTGAAATATTATTTGTTCCATTTACATAAATAGTATCTGCTACTTTTACTTTTGTAGAAACAGCATTTGTTAAATCTAAAACCGATTGAATATCAAAGGTTGCGGCTAAGTTTGTTGTAATTTTTAAGGTATCAATGGTATAAATCAATGGGGGTAAATAAGCAGTATACTCACCTGTTGCATTATCTGTAGTTACAGATAATCGGCTACATCCATTTGACAATTGCGATTTAAAATGAATCCTGGTTTTACCAATGTTATTGGTAGATTTTCCTAAACCAATTAATTTGTTTTTTTCAATGGCCCCACCAACAGCCCTACCCACTACTTTTACCAAGGTAGTATCATAAAACAATATACCTGCAGTAACACCTTGGAAATTATATGAATCAGTACTTGGGAATCGACCAGCACTAAAAACATGTCCATCTTTTACCGTTTTTAAAACATGATTTCCAACTGGAACCTGAAGAGAAAATGCACCTGTTGAAGAACTGGCAACTAATTCACCATTTAACTTAACCAATTCTCCGTCTATGCTAAAATTAATTCCTTCTGCAGGACAAGAGGTACCTGCATAATAAACAAATCCTGAAGTGGTAAATGATGATTGATCTATGAAATCTTGCTGATTAAATACTGCAGCACCTTCACTGATATTTATATTTCTAATTTGATCAAAAGCATGAGTCTGATAATTGGGTGTAATTGTAAAGTTTTCACCGCCTCCAATAAAAGTAACATAAGTAACAGTATAACTACCATTTTCATCAGTATAACTTGCATTTGACATTTCTGATTTTGAAGGAACTACATTATTAAATGTTGGACCCGATGGGGTTGAAATTGTTCCATGATTTTCATTGAACGCAGACCCTGTTTTCGAATAATCAAAAAAGCCTGAATATGTTGGTATGTTTTCATCAAATGAATAATAAGCCACCAAACCATCATCATCAGGACTCACTTTTCTGCAAAAGTCTAGTCCTACCTCAGTTTTTGTTTTGTTATAGTTGTAAATTCTAATTTCATCTAAATTACCCACAAATGCATTTCCTATTTGTATACTTGACGTATTCAATGGTAATAAAGTAAAACCAGCATTACTCATTGAATCCCTTTTTATACCATTAATATATATAAACATAGAATCGGCTTTAAATGTAGCAGATACCTGATTGTAATTATCAGCCAATATTGAGGCACTACTTGTTTTAGTTCTAGTTGCTGAACCATTGTAAGCTGTTAATACCAAGTTTGCATTAACTAATGATAATTTAAAATATTTTGATCCTGAAACAATTGAAATCAATTCTTTTGTACCTGAAACTGTATTCGCTTTAAACCAAGTTTCTAATGTAATGCCATTTGTAAAAGTTAGTTTACTTGACGAAGCAACATTTAATGCTCCAGTTCCATTGAATAACATAGAAGCACCTACAGATGTAGCTGAATTACTAGTAGGTGAAACTATTACTTTAGCATCCTTTAACGAAATACCACCTTGGTAAGTAATTTTCCCACTAACTGTTCCGTAAGCTCTTTTAAATCCTAAATCTTCTGATGCATTAGAATAATTCAATGTTCCTGCACAATTTAAAACTCCAATTAAAGTATATTTATATAATACTCCAGTAATGGCATAATTATCTATAAATGTACCCTCTCCTGCATTTGGCGAACCAATTAATACAGAATCATTAATGGAACCATAAACTTTTCTAAAAATTTTATATGAAGTTAACATATCTACATTTATGGTGCTCCATTCTAAAACAGTAATATTTGACCCTTTAGTACATTTTAACTTATTAGTAGTTCCATTAAACGAATTTGAAATGGTAGGAGTTAATTTAGCTGTCGAAGTATTTGTAGATGAAGTACCTGATGGCATACAATTATTTTTTGCCCTAATTCTATACGTGTAATTCACACATGGTAATATATTATAATCAGTAAATGTTCTTGCACTTATATCTACGTTTTCGTATGTAGTTGATGAGGGTGAAGATCTCTCAATAATAAATCCTGTAATGTCGTTATTATTGTTATTATAACTCCAATTTACGATTATACCTGTATTTGATCCATTATAAGATGTTGAAACAGATGTTGGTGCAGCGGGTGATGTTGGTGATGCACCAGCTTTTGCAGAGGAGAAGGTTTCACCACATACTCCAACTGTACCTATTCTATAATAATAATTAATATTTCTTGATGGAACAGAATTATCTGTATAGGTTCTATCACCTCCATCTACTGTACCAATTGGTGTGGAACTAAAACTTGTTGTAGTAGATCTGTAAATATTAAATTGAATTGGGTTATCACTGTAAAAGTTCCATGACAAATCAATCGTTCCATCGCAGTTAATTTTACTGGCATCTAAACCAGAAACAGGAGTCATTATCCCTTTTTTCTTCCCAGTCACATTATTTGAAATTACACTTGATAGTTCGTGGTACGTTGAATTATAAAATGCTTTTAATGAATAATTTACACTTCCAACTCCAGCTGAATAATCATCATATGAAGTGCCATTATTATAAACAGTTCCAATATAAGTGTTATTTCTATACACTTGTTGAGTATATCCACAAGGAAAACTTGTTGGTAAAGTCCATGTTATATTAACTTTGTCACAATATAATGCATCTGAAGCCAACAAATTTGTAGGAGGAGTTAACAAGGGAACTGTAGCAACCACTGAATATACATCACTAGCACTACTACCCCCAAATGAAGAAGAATTCCACATCCCATAGGATGTAAGTCTAATTAAACCACCATTAAAGGCATCTGTAGGTGCATTATTCCATATAAATTCAATATAATGTTCACTATTATTATTTTCAAGTATACGGTTTCCTATAGACCAATTATATCCACTACCATTATAGTAAAAACCAGCATAATTAACTCCGCCACCATAAGCTTCGTTAAAATTACCATCTGTGGTATTATATGTTCCATCAATGAATAATATTTTCACGTAAGTACCAGAGGTGTTTTTATAAAACAAGTTAAAAGCATTCAAATAACCTGAATTTGTTTCCACTATTTTTATTTTAACCCTTACTGCACCAGCTGTATAAAAATTCGTAGAACCAGAGCCCGTACATGATTTGTAATCTACCTGAACATCAGTAGAAGGAGTAAATATTTGAGCTTGAATACAAATTGTGCTTAAAAGAAAAAATAAAGTAAAAATTGCCTTTGAAAACAATTTCGAAAAACAAGAAAATGATATATGTTTTTTCATAAGTTGATATTTGCTGTAAATTTGAATATCTGACTATATAAAAACAAATTAAAAAAATAAATAAAGGCACTGATTTTGAAAAATATACGAAAAATAATTTTTAATGTTAAATAATAATTAAGCAAATTGCGTCAAATATCTACATAAACTAATGTTGAATGGTTATAATTTGATTTAAAATTCATTTTTTAATATTTAAAAGGTATAACATTAAATATTAATTTTATTAATTAAATATTGTATTAATACTCAATACTGTTACCAAAATTTATTAATAAACTATTGAAATATGGTTTATTTAAAATTATATTTTCCAATAAAATTTAGCATGAATTTTTAATGAATAAAATTGTTCAGAATTTGGCTATTCGGGAAAAAGTATAATCCTTTTTGAGCGTAATTAATTGCTTCTTGAGTTTTGATTACATTTTGTTTCAAATAAGCCAACATAATATAAATATTTTCATTTTGAGGATATATTTTCAAATACATGTTGGCGTATTTTTCTGTTTCTGACTCTAATTTTAAATCATAACAGGTTTTAACCAATTCTTCCAACACAAATAGGTTGTCATTTTCAATATTTAATGCAAGCTCAAATTCTGTTTTTGCATTGATTAAATCCTTGTGCAATAAATATATTCTTCCCAAATCAAAATGAGTATTGAAAAAATTAGGATAAATTAAATTAGCTGCTTTAAAATGTTCGATGGCTTGCACTTGCAAATCAAATTTTTCATTTTCGCTCAATTTGGGATTACTCATGGATTCATTCATGTTGAACAATGACAATAAATTATGAGCCTGAAACGAATTTTCCAAATGTTCTATATCATTATTAATCAATATCAATGGACTTTTCCAATCGGCATTTCTTGCCATAGTTCTAAATGAAAACAACACAATGATGATGATATATAAATACTCTATAGATTTAGGTTTAAATAAATTAAAAGTAGGTTTGGCCCAAACAAACAAAGCAGCTACAAATAAACAAAAACCTGCTGAGGCGGTAAAAGCCAATCGCTCCCCTACCATTCCTGCAACCAACTCCACCCAATTACTGAATAAAAGGATTGAAATCAAATACCAAGCAATTCCAATACTGATAATTGGTTTTGTTTTAAATTGCCAAATGGCAATAAATACCAATGCCAAATGAATCAAAATAGAAATGAGTACAAACGGGTTCAGTAAATTTACAGTTTTAGTAATTGAATAGCCATAATAAAAGGAAAGTTCAACAGGAAATACCAATGTTTGAAAATAAACCAAAAGTGTTTCCATTCCAGTCCCTATGGTTTCCTCAATGCTATGTTTAGCAACCAATGTATTTTCAAAATAAGCCAATGTTCTACCTTCTTTTAAAAAACTATTATTCTCTTGTGTTATATTTTTAATTGCTTTATCAGCAAGAGGAGCAATATTTATGTTTTGTGCTGAATACGTTTTATTCCATAAATGAGTCTTGCAATTTGGACTCAACGCATTCATTAAAACCAAACATACTAATACAGCTAATGGAATAATTTTAAATAAATTTAAAATCGGCCATTTACTATTTACTAAATATATAATAAAAAATATTGCCAATATAAATTGAAAAATACTAATTTTAAAAAACAGGTAACTAACAATTAAAGTAAGCACTAAATATATAAAACCCCATTTAACATTTTTATGTATTAAAAAATAAAATAGTGTAAATGCAAATAAGCCAAAAACGGATATAACATGAAAATTTGAATTGAAAAAGTTTAATGCCATTATGGGTATAGTAAGTAATAAAATCCAATGTATTTTTTTATTTGCAATGCTGTAAGCTAAATAAAAAATACTGCAGTAAATTGAAAATATTGCAACGTCTTCAATAATAAAAAAATAAGAGAATATTATAAGCTGGAATAAAAACAACATGACTCCAATTGGTTCATTCTTTCTAATGGCTAATAAAGAAAAAGTTATGGCTATGATGAAATATAAATATTCCATATTCCATATAGCCAAACCAAATAATAAGCATGCAATAACTGATAAAAAATAAAAGTTTTGAATAAAATTTATAAGTTTATTCAAAA
>CANGPW010000064.1 GCA_947456185.1 Bacteroidota bacterium
GAAAATATAAAAGAACAATTAATTGTAGAGTTGTACTCTAAATAATAAACTTAATAAAGACTATTATAAATGGCAATACTTGCTTTTCAAAAGCCTGACAAGGTTATCATGCATAAAGACACTGACTTCTTTGGTCAGTTTGAATTCCGTCCACTTGAAAAAGGATACGGGGTTACTATTGGTAACTCTTTAAGAAGAATTTTATTGTCTTCTTTAGAAGGATACGCAATAACTTCAGTTAAAATAACTAGTGTTGATCATGAATTTTCTACCATCAAAGGAGTTATTGAAGATGTAACTGAAATCATTCTTAACTTAAAACAAGTACGTTTTAAACGTACCATGGATGGAGTTGATCATGAGAAAATTTTTATTAACATAAAAGGTCAAGAGCAATTTACTGCTGGTGATATTGCAAAGCATACCAATGCTTACAAAATTCTAAATCCTGATTTAGTAATCTGTAACATGGAAAGTTTTGTACACTTAGAAGTTGAATTAATAGTTGAAAAAGGTCGTGGTTATATGCCAGCTGACGAAAACAGAACTAAAGATTCAATCATTGGTGTTATTCCAATAGATGCTGTTTTTACTCCAATTATTAATGTTAAATTTTCGGTTGAAGATTATCGTGTTGAACAAAAAACAGATTACGAAAAACTAAATATTGATATTAGTACTGACGGAACAATACATCCAGAAGAAGCTTTAAAAGAAGCTGCTAAAATTCTTATTCAGCATTTTATGTTGTTTAGTGACGAATTGATTACTTTAGATACTCAAGTAAAAGAAGTTCCTCAAGAAGTAGATGAAAATTTATTACATGTTCGTAAAATTTTAAAAACACCATTATCTGATTTAGATTTATCTGTTCGTGCATACAACTGTTTGAAAGCGGCCGATATTAAATCATTGTCAGAATTAGTAAGTTTTGATATTGTTGATTTATTGAAATTTAGAAATTTTGGTAAAAAATCATTATCAGAATTAGAAGAATTAGTTCGCGATAAAGGTTTGACTTTTGGAATGGACGTAGCTAAATTTAAATTAAACGAAGACTAATCGTAGCAATACGATATAAATAAAAATTATAATGAGACACGGAAAAAAACTTAATCATTTAGGTAGAACTGCTCCTCACAGAAAAGCAATGTTAGCTAATATGGCTTCATCATTGATAATGCATAAAAGAATAACGACAACTTTAGCTAAAGCTAAAGCTTTAAGAGTATATGCTGAGCCTTTAATTACTAAATCGAAAGATGACTCTACGCACAGTCGTAGAACTGTTTTTGCTTATTTAAAACAAGCTGAAGCTGTAAAAGAATTGTTTGGATCAGTTGCCGCTAAAATAGCTGACAGACCAGGTGGTTATTTAAGAATTTTAAAACTAATGAACCGTAAAGGTGATAATGCCGATATGGCAATTATTGAATTAGTTGATTTCAATGAAGCTATGATTTCAATGAAAGAAGTTAAAACTGCTGCTAAGAAAACTAGACGTGGTAAAGTTAAAAAAGAAGAAACTACTATTGAAGCAACTGAAGTAATAGATAAAGCTGAACCAATTGAAGTAACAGATGTTACTGATATCAATGAAGCTGCTGAAACTGCAGAATAACTTCTTCTGATAATATGATTAAACCTGGGTATTTCTACTCAGGTTTTTTTTTGCTTTTTAGTTTTTTAAATACAATGATGGAATTAAAGTTAGCGCATTTAGCGCCTAATTTTTTATTTATTAAAACGATGTTTTGACAATGTTCTTACAGCTAAATAGCCACTTAATAGCATAAGTGAAGCCGCTAGAAAAAATGGCGCTCCTGGCAAATAAAACATCGAATTTTTAGAAGTAGCATACGCAAACAAATTAGTCATAATCAAAGGACCAATAATTGAGGTTAAACTAATTAAACTTGTTAATGCACCTTGTAATTCTCCTTGTTCGGTATTTGGGACTTGGTTTGAAATTAATCCTTGCAAAGCAGGACCTGCAATTCCACCAAGGCAATACGGTAATAAGAATGCAAACATCATCCAACTTTGCCATGCTATTCCAAACAATATTAATCCAAAAGCATACAAAGCAATTCCTAAATAAATAGATTTATTTACTCCTAATTTGGGGTTAATTATTCTGATTAAAAATCCTTGAACCAATGAAACTAAAACACCTACTGCTGCTAATGAATAGCCAACCATTTCTGCATCCCAATTGAATTTAAAAATGGTATAGTAACTCCAATTTGATTGTACAGCATGAGATGCAATATAAATTAATACCAACGATGCTACTAAACCTGAAACAACTGGATATTTTTTTAAATGTTTCAAGGATCCAATTGGATTAGCTCGCTTCCATTCAAACTTCCTTTGATTTTCTTTCAATAATGATTCTGGTAATACAAAATAGCCATATAGCACATTTAGTAATGTTAATCCGGCTGCAACTAAAAATGGCACACTTGGACCCCATTTACTGCAAACACCACCAATTACAGGGCCTATAATAAATCCTAATCCAAAGGCGGCTCCTATTAAACCAAAGTTTTGAGCACGTTTTTCGGGAGTACTTATGTCGGCTATGTATGCTGTAGCGGTTGTAATACTTGCACCCATAACTCCAGCAAGTAATCTGCCTATAAACAACCAAACAATAGAAGGTGCATACGCATGCAAAATATAATCTAATCCTAAACCTAAAAGCGAAAGTAATAAAACTGGTCTTCTGCCAAATCTATCACTCAGTCCGCCTAAAATGGGTGAAAAAATAAATTGCATGATAGCAAAACTAAAAACTAACCATCCGCCATAACGCGATGCTTCAGAAATGCTTTCTCCAGTTAAGTTTTCTATTAATTTAGGAACTACAGGTATAATAATTCCAAGTCCAATAACATCTACTAATATGGTAATAAATATAAACCCTAATGCTGCATTTCTTTTTACTGTCATTCCTTAGTTTTTAAGCAAACGAAAGTATGGATTTTAAAGTTTTAAAAATGAGAATGTTTTTAGAAAGCAATTTGAATAAAAATTTCTTCTAAATAAAGGTATTAGTTATTAACTTTAAAAATGAAATAGTACGAATATCAGGATTTTTTTTAAATGGTTTAATATCAATTGTTTAGCATTGTTTTTTCTTCAATTAAATTGAATAATATTTATTATAGCCATTAGTTTTATTTTTTATATTATAGATTGAATGTAAAAAAACAAATTTGATATTCCTTCATATCAATAAATTATCAAATATTACTAAATTCGTAAAAGATTTTAAAAGATATTATCATGAATAAAATTCACAGTTTATTTTTAATTGTTGCATTTACGGCCTTAGCATCTTGTATTAGAGACCCTTCTAAAGACGACATTTATACAAATAATACAGTTCCATATGAGCCATCTTCTAATGTAACATTAACCGATAGCTTTGGTTCAAATGTGATTCTTAGAAAAGAAGCTACTGCAAGCATTATTGTAAATATTAAAATGAAAGCAGGTGTTACCCTTAAAACTTTAAAAATTGAACGAAGAATTGATTTAGATATTCCCGAAGTTATTTCCTTAAATAATAGAGTTGATACAGTAACTAATTTTAAAACTTCTTACACTCTTACTGATAATATTTCAACACCTTTAACAGAAGGTTCAATAATTACTTATATGATAACTGTAACTGATTCCAAACTTTTAGTAGTTTCAGCATCTATATTTTATATTGTAAAAAGAGGTAATGCTGTGTTGTTTTCTAATGATATTGAACTAGCTGGCCAACAAAACACTACATTAGATAAAAACTTTATAGGTTTAGTAAATAATTTTCAAACATATTCTCACGGAGGAACTGGAAATGCGGGAATAAATTCCTATTATATTGATTTTGTTTATTATTTTGATCCAATTAATCTGAATGTTTTTACTTCTCCAAACAATGTAAAATTAGAAAATTCTTATTGGGCATCTGAAATTTCAACTTGGTCTAGGCAAAACGATACTAGGTTTAAAATTACTAGTATAAATGCTACGCAATTTGATTCAATTAAAAATATAACTAAGTCAGATGATACATTTTATAATATTGATTTTTTAAATGGTTCTATGGATAAAATTTCTAACTTTTTAATAAATGATGTTTATGCTTTTAAAAATGTATATGGAAAAGTTGGATTGCTAAAATTCACTCAAGTAGCCACAGACGAAACTGGTTCTATGAAAGTTCAAATCATTTGTCAAAAATAATTTAGAAAAATACTATTTAACAAAAAAAGCTGCTCAATAATTTGGCAGCTTTTTTATGGTATAAAATTGAATTTGTTAATATGCTTTAGCAAACAATACCCTTTGAGTGGAAGGATTACCTGTTAATATACAAACACCTGCTTCCTGTTGGTTATTTAATGGCACACAACGAATGGTCGCTTTACTTAATTCCTTTATCTTTTCTTCAGTTTCACTGGTTCCGTCCCAATGTGCACTTACAAATCCAGTTTTATTATCAAGTGCATCTTTAAATTCATCCCAAGTGTTTACAACATGAATATGTGAATCTCTATAATCTTTAGCTTTATTGTATATATTATCTTGAATTTCATTCAATAAATTACCAATGGTTTCAGGTAAATTTTCAGCATTGATTATTTCTTTGGTTTTGGTATCACGTCTGGCCAATTCTATATTTCCAGCAGCTACATCTCTTGCACCAATTGCAATGCGCAATGGAACACCTTTTAGTTCATAATCTGCAAATTTATAACCAGGAGAAATACCATCCCTATCATCTAATTTAACTAAAATACCTTTTGCTTTTAAAGCAGAAAAATATTCACGGGCTTTTTCTAAAACCAATGCTTTTTCTTCTTCTTTTTTACCTGTAATTGGTACAATTACCACTTGAATAGGTGCTAATTTTGGAGGTAAAACCAATCCTTCATCATCGCTATGACACATAATTAATGCGCCCATTAAGCGAGTAGAAACGCCCCAGCTTGTAGCCCAAACAAAATCTTTTACATTTTCTTTATTAACAAATTTTACATCAAATGCTTTCGCAAAGTTTTGTCCTAAAAAGTGACTCGTTCCCATTTGCAAAGCTTTACCATCTTGCATTAAACCTTCTATACAAAAAGTTTCATCAGCACCAGCAAAACGTTCGTTTTCGGTTTTTATTCCTTTGATTACGGGCACTGCCATAATGTTTTCAGCAAAGTCGGCATATACTTCCAACATTTGTTTGGTTTCGGCCAATGCTTCTTCTTTTGTTGCGTGAGCAGTATGTCCTTCTTGCCATAAAAATTCAGCTGTACGCAAGAACAAACGCGTACGCATTTCCCAACGAACTACATTGGCCCACTGATTAATTAATATGGGTAAATCGCGGTAACTTTGAATCCAATCGCGGTAAGTATTCCAAATAATGGCTTCACTAGTTGGGCGAACAATCAATTCTTCTTCCAATTTTGCTTCAGGATCAACCATTAATTTACCTGGTCTATCAGGATCAGTTTTTAAACGATAATGAGTTACAATGGCACATTCTTTGGCAAATCCTTCTGCATTTTTCTCTTCTGCTTCAAATAAACTTTTAGGAACAAAAAGTGGAAAGTAGGCGTTTTGATGACCTGTTTCTTTAAATCTTCTGTCTAAGTCGGCTTGCATTTTTTCCCAAATAGCATAACCATAAGGTTTTATAACCATACAGCCTTTTACTGCCGAATGTTGAGCTAAATCTGCTTGTTCTACTAAGTTATTATACCACGCTGAATAGTTTTCACTGCGTTTTATTTTTTTAAATTCTGCCATATTCTTTTATCGAGGTGCAAATGTAACAATGATTTTTAATTTTTTATGGATGATTTGTGATTTCAACAGTATCTGTAGGTGCAGACCTATCTGTCTGCCCAAATGTTTAAGGCAAACACATTCGGTATTATTCAAATGCGTTTATTGTATAATACAAATTTATTACAAAGATTTTTTTGAGTTATGTTTATACATTGATTTATTTTTTAAATAGTAAAAAAAATATAATTGTTAATGATATACTTCATTCGTTTAATCATATATTGTAATTGAATAAATTTACAAGCAGCATTTTTTTTACAAATCTTTTAATAAAATATTACAAATAATTTATATTTTTGATCGAGGTAACATTTTAATAATTTTAATTTAACCGTAACATTATTAAAATACAGCACAATAACAAAATAATTATAAAGAAAAGTATATTTATTTAGCAATACAAACCAACGCCAGCAAACCAAAAAACTAAATACAAAAAGACCAAAGACAGTACAATTTTTAATTAAATTTTTTTAGGAAAATTAGTTAATATTTAGCAGTAATAGCCAATTGCCAACATGATAAATAAAATTAGAACAAATGATATTAGCAGAAAGAATAAAAAGAATTAGAGAAGTAAAAAACTTAACCCAAGAAGAAGTAGCTTTTAAGTTAAATATTTCTGCCTCTGCATACGGACAAATTGAAAGAAAAGCGAATACATCGTCTTATAGCACGCTTTGTAAAATTGCGAATGTGTTAGAAATACCCATTTTATTTCTTTTAGACGTAGAAAGTTCAGAATTCTTAAAAAACAAGCTATAACTTGTTTTTTAAATGATTTTTTATATTTTGATTTGAAAATATAAATTTGTTATTTAAATAAAATATAAAAAGTATCGCACTACCAATGTAGATTTTATTTAAAAAATTAGTGATAATACAGAAAATAAATATTGTTTTCATTAACAAATTAATTAAACCAACTCTTTAAAAACAAAAGTTGAAGTCATTAATATATTGATGTTAATAGTTATTTAGGAAATGGGATAATTGATAATATTGAAGCAGCAAATAATTATAACTAAACAAGGTAAAATAAATAAATAAATAAATAAATAAACAACAACCGTATGAAAAAAATCTACAAAATCAAGTTACAACGGATCGTGGGATCTGTTATTTTATTGCTACTGGTGTCATTGAGCACCTTTAAAGCAAATGCACAAAGCATAGCAAATTATGCAGTATCACGAACTACTGGAAATACCTACACGAGTATTTCAAGTACTGGTACATCTGTAACAGCTTGGAGAGCTGGAACAAGTACAGATGATAATCTTTCTGAAACCCAACCAATTGGTTTTACTTTTACATACATGGCACAGTCATTTACTGGATTCAGAATATCAACCAATGGATATTTAACATTTAATACCACAACAGCTGCTACAGGATCTGGAACCGGAGCTTATGGGTATTCTAATTCTCAATTTAACACTGCAGCAGGAACAATAAATACACTAGCTCCTTTTCATGATGATTTACAAACGGGAAATAATGCTAGTACTCTTGCCGATTTAAATGCAAGTATGAAGTATCAAACAACTGGAACTGCAGGTACACGTATTTTGACAGTTGAGTGGATTAATATGCAAGATTTTAGTTCAACTTCAATCTCTAGTTTTAACTGGCAAATTAAGTTATATGAAGCTACAGGATTGATTGAATTTAGATATGGTACATTTACATTAGCCAACACAGGTTCCATTACTTCTATGTCTTACAGTTTGGGTATTAATGGCCCAACTATTACAGTTCCAACAGTTTCAGAACTATTAAACCAACAGACAGCTAATACGACATCGTTTAGTAATATAGCTTCCAACGCTTTAGGTGGATCGGTTCCCGCTAACATGCCAGAAAACAATTCAATAATATCCTTTACACCTTCTTTAGCGAATGCTTCACCATCTGCACTTAATTTTACTGCTGTAACTGGAACCTCAATGACATTAAATTGGACTGATAACGCTACAAACGAAAGTTTTTACCTTGTTCAACGCTCAATAGATGGTGGGTTAAATTATACAACATTAGCCTCTCTTGCTGCAAACACCATTACCTATAATGCAACTAGCTTATTACCTGGCCAAACCTATACGTTTAAAGTAATTTCAGGAACTGAAGCAAATTTAGATAGTAATGTTGTTGCCTCACGAGTAACAAATGCTCCCGGTGCAATTGTATCAACAGGTGTTGGTGGGAATTGGAAAGATCCATTAACTTGGGTTGGAGGTATAGTTCCTACAGTTGCTGACTCTGTAATTATTAGTGATGGCGCAACGGTTGTAATTGATACAACTGCAGGTGCTTGTTATGCATTGGTAGTTGGCCAAGGATTTTCTGGTATATTACAATATAGAGCTACACCTGCTGCAACATTAAATGTTTCACATTCGGTATATATAAATGCTGGAGGAAGTTTTACTGCAGGGACTGGTATATTAACTACACATACTTTAACGGTTGGAGTATCTGCAACAACACCTTCTCCTGGAAATATTGTGAATAATGGAACACTTGACTTTTCTGGAACTGCAGGTGCTAATATTACTTTTTTTGGAAACGTAAATGGTTCCATTAGTGGAGCTGGTACATATGATTTCAAACGCATTACGCTTAATAAAGGTATTGTTTCTGTTAACAGACCTACACTTACTATAAATACACCATTTACAACAGAGGGTGCAAGTGCTGTTGGTATGATACTAACACATACTGCCGGTGTTTTACAAATTGCAGGTTCATTTACCCAAACATGTGTACTTTATAATTCTACTGCTGGAACAATTCCATTACTTGGTGGTATATGGTTAAACAATCCTAACTTTACGGTAACTGCTCAAAACGGTAGCATGACCAATAATGGTTTATTGCGCATATCTCAAGGTACTTATAATATCAGTACACTCAATAGTGCTGTGTTAAACTTTGGTGTAGGCTCTGAACTATGGGTTGAAGGTGGTGTACTAAACCATGCTGCTCGTATTTTAACTGCTAGTGCAATTACCTTTACTCAATCAGGTGGTGTAATTAATGTTGCTACTGTTGGTAATAGTACTTCAGGCTCGGCATCATTTGGATTAACCAGTACTGCTTCAACCATTAATTGGACTGGTGGAAAAGTTGTGTTAAACCAACGTAGTACTGGTGTAACTATAGCTGATTATAACGTTGCACCAACAGTTGGTACGTTTAATGGAACGCTACAAATAGGTAGTGCTGCAACTGCAACAAATTTTGATTTCCGCATCAATGGAAATACCCCAAATATCATTATAGATAGTACAACCAATAATAAATCGGCATTGTTACGTTTGCAAACCAATATACGTGGTAAAATATACGTTCCGGTTGGGTGTACACTTAACTTAAATGGTAATAATTTATTATTAATAGGTGATAGTGTAATTAACAACGGATTTATTGATGGAAGAATAGCTTTAAGTAATTTTGTATTCTCCAGAACTACATCAGGAAATTATTATGGTGGTTCTGGTATTGATACAGTTCAAACATACGCAAACCAAAATACAGTTGGAGGTGTAACCTTTAACAAACCTGTTGTAGCTTACCGTGCAAACTTTTTTAGTGCAACTCAGTTTTTAAACAGTGCTAATATAACTTTAGGAAACGGATTGGCTCAAGCTGTTACAGTTCAGGTTGGAGCTACAGGTTTAACAACCGCAGCAGGTATTTTTGATGTGGCTCCAACACTCAATTTAGGAACTGGAACGTATTCAGTATCATACGCTCAAGAAGGTGCAATGCGAACTACAGGAATAGAGATACCTGCATCACGTAGTATATTTAACTTAACTATTTCTGACACTTTTAATGTTACACTTGCTGGTGGACCATTGAATATTACAGGAACATTAACCATGACTGCTGGTAAATTAAACACCACTGATGCAAACATGTTAACTATTTTAAACACTGCTGCAGCTGCAGCTAATGTTGGTAGTGCAACAAGTTTTGTGAATGGACCAATGCAACGCAGGTTGCCTCCTTATTTAATTACAGCTAGTAATTATGCATTTCCAATTGGAAAAGGATCAACCTATGCCATGATGAGATTAATTAATCCAAAAACAAATATTACAGATACAGTTGTTGTTAAAGCTAGTTATATTGATTCAACTACAGCAGGTTCAGCTGATTTGGTAACAATTAATACGCTACCAAATAATTACTACTGGGCATTAAGCGTTCCTTCAGGTGGAGCAAACTTAGACAGTGTTTCTCGTGTAGAATTTACACGTACTGGCTTTATAGGAATAAATCGTATTGCATACAGCTCTACTTTGAGTGGTACCTATGTTTCAAAATCGGGTGGACCTGGTGTTGGTATAATTACTTCTGATACATTACTAACCAGTGCTGCTTTAGAGGGTTTCTTTACCGTTGGTGAAATCATTATTCCAATTTCTGGAAATTTCCTTATTGGAGCAACTAAAACTGCACCAAACTATACTACTATTACTGCATTCTTAAATGACATTGCAGGTAAACAAGTTCAAAGTAATATTACGCTAAACTTAGATGCTGATTATGATCCTAGTTTGGAAACATTCCCTATCACATTTAATGCATTTGCTGCAAATAACACAGCACATACCATTAAAGTGAAACCTAATACCGCTGTTTCAACCACTATTCAAGGTAGTAGTGCAAATGCTATATTATTGTTTAATAACAATGCTAGAAACTATGTAATAGATGGATCTAACAATGGCTCTTCAAGCCGCGATTTAACAATCATTAACAACAATACCGCTACAGCTGCTGTTGTTCGTTATATTGGTAATACTGCTAACCAAGGTGTTCAGAATACAACCCTCAAAAACACCATTATAAAAGGTGGATTAAACACTGCTAGTATAGGTGTATTGGTTGGAGGAACAACTTTAAGTAATTTATCAAATGGATTAGGATATAGCAATTTGTTAATAGAAAACAACCAAATATACAATACAAATTACGGAGTTGCATTGAGTGGTACAGCTAACCTAACGCGTATTAAAGGCATTACGATTCGCAATAACTATTTTGGTATCAGTGTTGACTCTGTTACAGTTTGCAACAGACAAGCTGCCATTTTTACCCAACATATTGACTCTACTTTAATTGAGAGAAATACCATTTTTAATCAGTATGGTGATATCAATTTTGGAACAATCACGGGTATCCAATTAAGTCAGAATAGCTCCAATGTTACCGTAAGTAAAAACGTGATTAGAAAAGTAAGAAACGTTAATACCAGTGGTTCAGGTGCCATTGGTATTTGGCTAGCTACTGGTGGTAGTACTGGTGTAAACAATGTTGTTGTTAACAATGAAATATACGATATACTTAGTTCAAATTATTACTATGGTAATCCATATTCTCAATATACACCTCATGGTATATTTATTCAAACTGGTAATGGCCTTAAAGTATATTTTAACTCTGTTAACTTATACGGTGTAACTACAATTGGAAGTGCTGCAGGAACCTCATCGGGTTTAACCATTGCATCAAATTCAATAATAGGCTTGGATATTCGTAACAATAATATTAGAAATACCATTACAGGTTTTACTGGTTCTAAACATTATGCTCTTACTCATTATCGCTCAACAGGAGCTACATTTAATTATAATAACTATACTGTAGCTGGTAGCCAAGGTATATTAGCCTACGATTATGATCCTGCAACAATTACAGGTATTGACCAGCCTTTATTTGCTGATTTGCAAACAACATCTGCTGCAAATGCCAATTCAGTAACTATCAACCCACAATTTGTGAATGACTCAAACCTTACAATAGGATTAGGTACAATATCAGGATTGGGAAATACCATTAGTGGAATCACTACCGATTTTATTGATTCGGTTCGTAATTCTCCACCTACAATTGGAGCCAGAGAAGTTGGTGTTGATATTAGCGGACCAGCTATTAGCTATACCAATTTATCAAATTCCTTTTTATTAACCAATAGAGCAACAAGTGGATTTGCAAAGATGACAGATTTTAATGGCGTAGATACTGCAGCTAATAAGCCTCGTATTTACTTCAAAAAATCAAGTGATTTAAATGTTATGGGAACTTACCCAGCAGATAATAACAGTTTCTTTAACGGTTGGAAATATGCTGAAGCAACAAATGTTGTTTCTCCATTTGATTTTAACATTGATTACTCATTGTTATTTGGAGGTGCAGGAGTTGTTTCAACGGATACTATTCAGTATTTTGTAACTGCACAAGATCGCCAAACACCAACTTCTTATGTTTCTGCAAATCCTGCTTCAGGTTTTGTTGCAACTTCAGTTGATTCAATTACTTCAGCTCCAACTACACCCAATAGATATGTAATTGTGGATGCTCCATTAGCAGGTCCGTATTTAGTTGGTTCAGCTCAAGTTTCGCCAAACTTCACTACATTAACATCAGCAGTTGCTGCTTTAAATGCAAGAGGTGTAAGTGCAGCAGTTGAATTCCAATTAACAGATGCTAGCTATAGAACTGGAACTGAGGTTTACCCATTGGTTATAAACCAAGTTGCTGGAGGTTCGGCTGTTAACAGAGTTACCATTCGACCTACTTTAGCCAATACTGTAATTAGCGGTAATGCTTCTGCTATTATTCGCTTAAATGGTGCTGACTATATCACTATTGATGGATCAATTACTCCTGGTGGAAGTAGCCGCGATTTAAGTATTGTGGATAGCAATTCTTCAAGTAACACAATCAATATTGCAAGTGGCGGAATTGGACTAGGCTGTATAAGTGACTCAATCGCTAATTGTAAATTATTCGGACCATCATCAGGTATATCATCAGCTGTTTTACATATTGGTGGTTCAGGATACGATGCTGCTGGTGCAGATAACCGTGACATTGTAATTCGCAATAATGAAATAGCTTCGGGCTACAAAGGAATTACTGCTTACGGAACATCTGGTAATAAAACTAAAGGTTTAGTAATTGAGAATAATATTATTGGAAATAGTGTTGCTGCAGCAAGAATTACCTGGAGAGGTATTGATATGCAACAACTAGATACTGTTTTAGTTAATAAAAACACCGTAAACTATATTATATCAGGTAATTCTAATATTAAAGTAATTAACATTGGAGCAGGAGTAGTTAATGCCACTGTATCTCGCAACATCGTTGATACTTGTACTTATACAGGAATAAATGGCTATGGCGCAATTGGTATACATGTTGAAACTGGGTTGGCTTCAAATACAACCATTAGCAACAACATGGTTTCAAGAATTACTGCTGATGGATGGTACCCTGTTAACTCAACAGATGCTTTGGTTGGAATTCGTTTATCTACAGGTTCAAATTACAACGTGTTTTTTAACACTGTAAACTTAAGTGGTAGTTATGTTGGATACAGTACTGCCACAAAATGTGCTGCAATGCACATAGCTAGTACTGTAACAGGTATCAACTTAAGAAATAACATCTTTGTGAATACTTTTACTAATACCTTTGGCACTGCTGGAGCAGCATCATATGCTTTAGCATCAGATGCGCCTAGTTCGGCATTTACTTCTATTAATTACAACAACTATTTAATAAATGGTTCACAGGGTATATTAGGCTGGGCAAGTGTTGATGCGATAGATTTAGCAGCAATTACAACTGGTTTAGGTGGTAATGTAAATTCAAAAACAGATAGCGTATTTTTTGTATCTAATGGCGATTTACACTTAACTGGTTCATCTATAGGTAACTATAACCTACAATGTGTAGCAGTAGCAGGTATATCAACTGATATAGACAATGAAACTCGTTTTAGCATTCCATACATGGGAGCTGATGAATTAATAGTTTCATTACCGGTTAAGCTAATTGCCTTCACTGCTGCAGCAAATGACAACAATGTTTTAGTTTCGTGGACTACAGCAAGCGAGGAAAACAATAAAGGTTTTGAAGTAGAAAGTTCAGTAGATGGAAATAACTTCAAATTTATTGGATTTGTTAAAGGTGCTGTTAATAGCAATACACTATCAAACTATCAATTATTAGATGCCGATGCTTTTGAAAACAATGCAAGCAATGTAATTTACTACAGACTAAAACAATTGGATTTAGATGGTAAATTCACTTATTCAAA
>CANGPW010000065.1 GCA_947456185.1 Bacteroidota bacterium
AAAGCAAGGCAAACGGCAAAAACCAATTATTATTAACTACAATTATTGAACTGAAAATTTGATGCTTATTATTGCAAATACATTTGCAATAAAATGAATATACAAAAACCGTTAGCCGAAAGAGTAAGACCTAAAAACTTAGATGAATATACAGGGCAAGAACATTTAATAGGCAAAGGGGCCATTTTGCGTGAGGCAATTCAAAACAAAATCATTCCATCTATTATTTTTTGGGGACCTCCGGGAGTAGGGAAAACTACGCTTGCACGAATAATTGGGCAGGAATTAAACTTGCCTTTTTATGGTTTAAGTGCTATCAATGCTGGTGTGGCAGATGTTAGAAAAATAATTGCCGAAGCAAAAACCATTGGAAAAGTATTATTGTTTTTAGATGAAATTCATCGCTTCAATAAAAGTCAGCAAGATGCACTTTTGGGCGCAGTTGAAAATGGTAGTATTGTGTTAATTGGTGCTACCACCGAAAACCCAAGTTTTGAAGTAAATAATGCTTTGCTTTCGCGCTGTCAAGTATATATTTTAAAAGAGTTAAATAAGGAGCATTTACAGCAAATTATAGATAAAGCAATCGCCACAGATGAATGGTTGCAAAGCAAAAATATAACTTTTAGTGAAACCGAAGCCTTGTTTTTACATAGTGGCGGAGATGCTAGAAAATTATTAAACATATTAGAACAAATAATTACTCAAACCAACTCTACTCCTATTATTATAAATAATGAAAGTACAACTAGAATTTTGCAGCAAAAAACTGCTATGTACGATAAAGGTGGAGAAGAACATTACAATGTAATTTCAGCTTTCATAAAATCAATGCGCGGAAGCGACCCTAATGCTGCTGTTTATTATTTGGCAAGAATGTTAGATGCGGGAGAAAGTATAGAATTTATAGCTAGAAGAATGCTTATTTTAGCTAGCGAAGACATAGGAAACGCTAATCCAAATGCATTGCTTTTGGCGACCAATTGTTTTCAAGCTATTCAAATGATTGGCATGCCTGAAGCTCGAATTATATTAAGTCAAACAGTCATTTATTTGGCTACATCAGTAAAAAGCAATGCCAGTTATTTGGCCATTGACGAGGCCATGAGTACAGTTAAAAAAACTGGTAACTTAGCGGTTCCATTACATCTAAAAAATGCACCTACACAATTAATGAAAGACTTGAATTATGGTTCAGATTATCATTATGCTCACGTGTATAAAAACAATTTTATTATGCAGGAATTTTTACCAGATGGGATCAATGGTCAAAAATTTTATGAGCCGGGAAATAATGCTAGGGAAAACGAACAGCGACAGTTTTTGAAAAATAGATGGAAAGA
The DNA here is from genome assembly GCA_947456185.1 of Bacteroidota bacterium. Lineage (GTDB taxonomy): Bacteria > Bacteroidota > Bacteroidia > UKL13-3 > UKL13-3 > JAAFJM01. The sequence goes on from CANGPW010000065.1 coordinate 1,344, forward strand.
AAAATATGGTTATTAGTAATATTTTATCAATAAAAAAGTCCACTTAAAACTAAGTGGACTTTTTACTTTATAGTTTTAAATTTTATTTGTTGATATCAAAATCATTCATAAAAGCAGTAGTAAAATTCCCTGCTTTAAAATCTTCGTTTTGCATTAATTTTAAGTGCAATGGAATGGTTGTTTTTATACCCGGACCTTCTAAAATAAATTCTCCTAAAGCACGTTCCATTTTAATAATTGCTTCTTCGCGAGTTTGGGCGCTTACAATCATTTTTGCAATCATACTATCGTAGTTAGATGGAATGGTATAACCTGCGTAAACGTGTGTATCTACTCTAACTCCATGTCCACCTGGCTTGTGTAAGTATTCAATTTTTCCTGGTGTTGGTCTAAAGTTATTATAAGGATCTTCGGCATTGATACGAACTTCAATACAATGCTTAGTTGGATAATGATCTTTTCCACTAATTGGAACTCCTGCAGCCAATAAAATTTGCTCTTTTACTAAGTCAAAATTAATTACTTCTTCAGTAACGGGATGTTCCACTTGAATACGCGTATTCATTTCCATAAAATAGAAATTTCTATGCTTATCAACTAAAAATTCAATAGTTCCTAAACCTTCGTATCCTATAGATGCTGCACCTTTTTTAGCTGCTTCACCCATTTTTTCTCTTAATTCAGGAGTCATAAATGGAGAGGGAGATTCTTCTACTAATTTTTGGTGTCTACGTTGAATTGAACAATCTCTTTCCGATAAATGACAAACTTTTCCGTACTGATCTCCAGCTAACTGAATTTCAATATGACGAGGTTCTTCAATGTATTTTTCTAAATACATTCCATCGTTTCCAAAGGCTGCTTTTGATTCTTGTCTTGCGCTATCCCAATTTTTTTCAAACTCTTCGGCATTCCAAATAATTCTCATTCCTCTTCCACCACCGCCAGCGGTAGCTTTTATAATTACAGGATAGCCAATTTCTTGGGCAATAGTTATACCTTGTTCAAAGCTTTCAAGCAAACCATCTGAGCCAGGAACTACAGGAACTCCTGCTTTTTTCATGGTATCTTTGGCATTAGCTTTATCGCCCATAGCATTAATCATTTCTGGACTAGCGCCAATAAATTTTATTCCATGATCTTTACAAATTTGGCTAAATTTTGCGTTTTCACTCAAAAAACCATAACCAGGATGTATTGCATCGGCATTGGTAATTTCGGCAGCGGCTATAATGCTAGCCATATTTAAATAGGAAAGATTTGATGGTGGAGGTCCAATACAAACTGCTTCATCAGCAAATCTTACGTGTAAACTTTCTATATCGGCAGTACTGTAAACAGCTACTGTTTTTATACCCATTTCCTTTGCAGTACGAATAATTCGCAATGCTATTTCGCCTCTATTGGCAATTAGTATCTTTTTAAACATTTTGGGATTGTTAAAAGTAAAATATTTATTTACTTAGTTCTATAACTTTGTATTTAAAAAATTATATAATATCTCAACAAATGAAATTACATGGGTTCAACTAAAAATAATGGTTGATCGTATTCAACAGGAGAAGCGTTTTCAACTAATATTTTAACTATTCTACCCGTTACTTCTGATTCAATTTCATTGAACAATTTCATTGCCTCAACAATGCATAATACTTGTCCAACTTTTATTTCATCACCAATATTTACAAACGCTGGCTTATCAGGGCTAGGAGTTTTGTAATAAGTACCAATCATTGGCGATTTAATAGTTATTAAATTACTAGCTGCTGGTGCTGAAGTTACAGCAGGCATGTGATTTGAAGCTATAGGTGCTTGAGTATTTGGTGCAGCTTCAATAGTATTGGTTACTGGTGCAGCAACTTGTTGAATAATGGTAGTTTTTTCTTCGGCTTTTTTAATTGAAACTTTAAAATCACCGCGTTCAACTTCTACTTCCGATACTCCACTTTCCGCTACTAATCTGATTAACTCTTTTATTTCTTTTAATTCCATGATATTCTGATTTATTTCTAATTGTAAAACTATTTTTTAAAATGTAAATGTCAATTTTTTTTATTCGTAAATATATAAATTTCTAATTATGAGTATGAAAATAAACTAATAAGCCCACTTTAAATAAATTGCCCCCCAAGTAAAACCACCGCCAAAAGCTGCTAGAATTAAGTTATCACCTTTTTTAAGTTGACTTTCCCATTCCCATAATAATAAAGGAATTGTACCATTGGTAGTATTACCAAAATGATCAATATTTATCATTACTTTACTTTTATCTACTCCCATTCTATTTGCGGTAGCATCTATAATTCTTAAATTAGCTTGATGAGGAACTAACCATGCAACATCATCTGCTGTCAAATTATTTCGTTCCATAATTTCAGCACTTACATCTGCCATTCCTTTTACTGCAAATTTGTAAACAGTTTGACCTTCTTGGTAAACAAAATGTTCTCTTGCATCAACGGTTTCATGGCTTGCTGGTTTAATTGAACCACCTGCTTTTTGATGTAAAAAATGTCTTCCGCCTCCATCAACTTTTAATATAGCATCAACCACACCATTTCCCTCCAAATTAGGTTCCAATAAAACGCAACCACAACCATCACCAAAAATTACGCATGTATTTCTATCTGAGTAATCAATGATTGATGACATTTTATCGCCACCAACAACTAAAACTTTTTTATAAACGCCACTTTGAATAAATCTACTTCCTGTTTCCAATCCAAAAATAAATCCTGAACAAGCAGCAGATAAATCAAAACCAAAAGCATTTGTAGCACCAATTTTATCAGCTAAAATACATGCCGAAGCAGGAAAAACCATATCGGGAGTTACAGTACAAAAAACAATTAAATCAATTTCTGTTGCTAATATTCCACGTTTTTCAAGTAAACCTTTTGCAGCTTCAAAAGCCATATCAGAAGTCCCTAAGCCATCAGCTAATATTCTTCTTTCCTTTATTCCAGTCCTACTTGTAATCCATTCATCGTTGGTATCCACTAATTTCTCCAAATCTTTATTTGTTAAAATTTTTGGTGGAACATAACCGTTAACGGCAGTAATTGCAGCTGTAATTTTTGTCATTTAAATTTTTATTATCAAAATATTTATAAGAAATTTCAATTTACAAATACTTTATTTTTTTTATAAAAAAAACACCTTATGTAAAAAAGTGTTTTTAAAATTAATTATTGAATAGGAACTAAGTTTTTAAATTCTTCTCGAACAATGTTACATAAATCTGAATTAATCACATCACGAGCAGAAAAAATCATATTTTTAAATGCTTTTGCATTTGAAATTCCATGACCTATTAATACTGGTGCATTAACACCTAAAATTGGAGTGCCACCATAATTTTCATAATTAAATCTGTCTAAAAAGTCATCTTTTACTCCCCGTTTTTTCATAACAGAATAAAACGATTCGAAGGCTTTCAACACCACATTTCCAGTAAATCCTTCACAAACAATTACATCGCATTTATCCGACATAATATCTCTGCCTTCTACATTACCAACAAAATGAAAAGAATTGGATTCTTCCATTAATTGATGAGCAGAAATAGTTACTAAATTTCCTTTTTCTTTTTCTTCGCCAATGCTTAATAAACCAATTCTAGGATCTTCAATTCCGTGAACATATTTCATCATAAGGCTACCCAAAACAGCAAATTGATAAAGTACATCTGGCTTACAATCGGCATTAGCACCAACATCCAAAACCAAACAAAATTTTCCGTCAGGTCTTGGAAGTGTGGCAGTTATAGTTGGTCTTATTACACCTTCTATTGGTTTGATGGTAAACATGGAACCAACTAGCATAGCACCAGTATTACCAGCGCTCACAAATGCATCAATTTGTTTAGATGCTAATAACTTAAAACCAACAGAAATACTTGAATCCTTTTTTTGTGAAATGGCTTTTGTAGGGTGTTCACCCATTCCTATCACTTCTGTAGTATGAACAATTTCTAAACGAGAATCGCTAATACCTTGGGAGTTTAATAAATTTTCTGCTTGTTCTTTATCACCAATCAATACAATTGTATCATTGCTACCAAGCTCTGCAAGTGCTAAAATAGCACCTAAAACAGCTTCTTTGGGCGCAAAATCGCCACCCATAATGTCAAAACCAATTTTCATTTGCTTGTTGTTTTGGGGTTAATTTAAAAAACGAAAAACGAAAGCACTTTAAAAAAGTACTTTCGTTTTTAGTATTTGATTTAAGCTTTTGGCTTAAACATCAGATTTCATATCAGGGAAAACATGTTTTCCACGATAAAAACCATCAGCAGTAACGCGGTGGCGCATGTGAACTTCTCCCGAAGTTGAATCGGTTGACAATGTTGGAACAGCACCTTTATAATGTGTTCTACGCTTATCGCGTCTTGATTTTGAAATTTTGCGTTTAGGATTTGGCATTTTACTTCTCTCCTCTTGTTATCAGTTTTTGTTGTAAATATTTTTTAATGCATCCCAACGTGGGTCAGATGCAGGTTTTTCTTCTTCATCATCTCCTTCATCAATTTTTAATTTATTGACAAATAGTTGGTTATGTTCTTTACTAGCATCTTCACAACTAATTTTAGTTGGAATGGCTAATAAAAAGTAATCAAATATAAATTGTTTAAAATCAAACTCATGTAATCCTTTTGGCAAATAAATGATTTCATCATCATCTAAATTTTCGGGACCATCAGTTAATTTAACCAACAAGTCATATGTTTTATTCAAAGGTAATTCAAACTCATCCAAACAAGTATCGCAATTAGTACCAACTAAACCATTGATATTGAACTGCATTTCAAATACATTCTCCTTTTTAATCAACGAAATAATGCATTTAGCATCTACTTTTTCAAAATGCTTATCTGTCATTTCAGTGAACAAATCGGCAGTTATTGGAAAACTTAATTCGTTTAACCCAAATCGGAGTTTATTGAACTCGACTATGTATGTTTTTGTTTTCAACCTTAAAATAAAGCCCACAAATGTAGTTTTTTGTGAATAAAATATTAGCATTATTTTCAAAAAATGTAAAAAAAATGATGGTTAAATAATTAAAATATTGGAAATGTGTAATTTACATATTCTTACGCTAATAAAAAAAAAAAATTATAAAACAAGAAATATACATCATTTATATTTGTTTGTTTTTAAAACAATTTTCAATATAAATGTGTTTAGCTTTTAATGAATCAAACAACTCAACTCATAAATATTTTAAACGAATTTGCAAAAGCAAGTGACCACAAAATTGATTTTGTAACACTTCAAAAATCAAAAACTCGTTTTCAAATTACTGCTTCAAATAATTTTACTCAATTTATTGATCAACTAAATAACATAGGCACTTTTACAAATTTTGTTTTTGATGCTAGAGTTTGCAGTAAATCTGAGTTTGAAAAAATTACGAATAAAATAACTTTTCCAATTTTGTATTTCAAAACAAATCAAAAGGAATTAGTTCCAGTTTTATTAAAGCATTTTGAAAAAAAACAATATGAAACTATTGAATTTCATGAAAATGAAAATATTGAAGTAAATTATAATACAACTGTAGAATTATCAAATTCAGCTAAATCAGTTGTTGATTTAATTTTGGACAATGAATTACTTAAAGAAAAATTTGACATTTCACAAGCTGCTGAGGAGCAAATAATATACATTACAGGATATCATATTGGCGCTTTGTTAAACAGCAATAATAAAGAAAAACCCAGTCCTTTTGAAAGGTTAATGAGTTTATTGAAAACCGAAAAAAAAGACATTAAATACATTTATTTCTTTGCCATATTAATTGCAATCATCAACCTAGCCTTGCCATTGGGCGTTCAATCAATTGTAGGTTTAATTTCAGGTGGTTTGTTATTAGAATCAGTAATCATATTAATAGCCATGGTAATTATAGCCACAGGATTATCGGGGTATTTACAAATTCAGCAATTAAAAATGGTTGAAATTTTGTTACAGCGGGTGTTTGCCAATGTAACTTTTGAATTTGCTTGGCGGTTACCGAAAATAAAATCTGAAATTCTGTTAAAGAACTATACACCCGACATGGTCAATCGTTTTTTTGATGTATTGACCATTCAAAAATCATTGCCAAAAATATTGATAGATTTTACGGCAGCAATTATTCAAATTTCATTTGGGTTATTACTTTTATCTTTCTATCATCCTATATTTATCGGATTTGGAATTGTATTGATTGTAATTATTATTATCATTTTTTATACAACGGGAAAAAAAGCATTGCAAACAAGTATTTCTGAATCGAAATATAAATATAAAGTGGCTTATTGGTTACAAGAAATTGGCAGAAATATCAATGCATTTAAATCAGCCGGAAACTCCAATTTACCTATTCAAAAAGCCGATCATTTATTGAGTAATTATATCAATTACCGCAACAAGCATTTCAAAATATTATTGAAACAATATGCTTCAATTGTTTCCTTTAAAACGCTAATCACAGCGTCTTTACTCATTTTAGGAAGTTTTTTGGTGGTAAACAGGCAAATCAATTTAGGTCAATTTGTAGCCGCAGAGCTTATCATTGTTTTAATTATTAATTCAGTTGAAAAATTGATTTCTACCATAGATGTTTTTTACGATTTACTTACTGCTTTTGATAAAATAGGACAAGTAACTGATTTAGAAACAGAAAGTAATGTTGGAAGAGAATTACATGATTTAGCCATTGACCAAAAATTTCAATTAAAAACTAATCAATTATCATATAAGTATCCAGGTACAAAAAATCACATTTTAAATAATATAAATTTTGAAATTAATAATGGAGAACACATTTGTATCAGTGGTTTTGGCGACAGTGGTAAAACAACATTGATTAAAATATTAGCTGGAATGTACAGCAATTACGAAGGCTCAGTTTCACTAAATGATGTTTCGTTACGTGATTTAAATATTGATGCATATAGAAATATTATTGGTGACAATTTACTACAAGATGAAATATTTCAAGGTACCATCGAGGACAATATTATGATGGGCAGAAATGGCATTGAATTTAAAGATGTAATTAATGCTTTAAAAATTGTTGGGCTAACTGATTTTATAGCTCAATTAACAGAAGGATTACAAAGTAATTTATTATCGGCAGGAACCAATTATCCTAAAAGTATCATTCAAAAAATATTATTGGCAAGAAGCATTGTTCAAAAACCAAAACTACTCATTATAGATGACTTTTTTTACAACATGAATCAAAAAGAAAACTCGCTTTTATTGGATTATATTTTTGAAAATAAAGATTGGGCATTGATCATGGTTACATCACAAGATAGCATGATGAAACGATGCGATAAAATTTGTGTCATGAAAAATGGAAATATTGTTGAAACAGGAACTTATGATGAGCTAATGGCCTCCAATTCATTGAACAATTTTTTGAATTAAATACTATAAATAAAAAAAATAAAAATGGATCAAAATCCCTATAATAACATATCAAAAGAACTAAAAAACAGTTCACTTTATACCGTTAAACTAATTAATACTCCTAAAAAATTTAAAACCATTAGGAACTGGCTTGCAGGAATATTTTTTGTACTTTTTTTGTGTATGTTTTTGCCATGGCAACAAAATATAAATGGAAAAGGTAAAGTTACACCTTTTGCTCCAGAAGATAGGCCTCAAAACATTCCATCAATCATAGCTGGAAGAATAGAAAAATGGAAGGTTGTTGAAGGCCAATTTGTAAAAAAAGGTGATACTTTAGCTATCATAAGTGAGGTAAAAGAAAAGTTTTTTGACCCACAATTATTGATTAGAACTGATGGACAAATTAATAATAAAATAGAAGGTTTAGCCGCAAAAAACAGGAAAATATTAGCACTAGAAAAGCAAATTGATGCTTTAAAAAGTAGTGTTTCTATTAAACTTAAAATGGCTAAAAATAAAGTTTTGCAAAGCGAATTTGCTGTAAAAGCTGAAAAAGGAAATTTTGATGCAGCCATTGTAAATGAAACACTGGCAAAAAATCAGTTTGAACGACTCAATGAACTTTATAAAAAAGGTTTGGCATCATTAACTGAAATTCAGAATAGAACCAGTAAAATGCAAGAAGCAAAATCAAAAATGATAGAAGCAGAAAATAAATACAATAAAGCCGAAAACGAATTGATAAATGCTCGAATTGATTTGAATTTTATAGAGGCAGAATATGTAGATAAAATATCAAAAGCAGAATCGATTTTGGAAGAAACCGCAGGTGAACTTTTTGAGAGCCAAGCCGATTTAATAAAGCTAAGAATAGATTATAGTAACCTTCAATTACGCAGTGGTTTTTATGCCATTAAAGCGCCTCAAGATGGGTATTTAGTTCAAGTTTTAAAAGCTGGAATTGGTGAAACAATAAAAGAAAATGAGATTTTAGCAACCATTGTTCCTGCTAATACTAAAACAGCTGTAGAAATGACTGTTAGGGCTTTGGATATGCCATTAATTTATAAAGGCTGTAAAGTACGAATTCAATTTGATGGTTGGCCTGCATTGGTATTTAGCGGTTGGCCTAGCGCCAATGTTGGAACATTTGGTGGATTAGTTCAAGTAATTGATAGAAATGCAGATGAAAAAGGTAATTTTAGAATATTAGTAATTCAAGATCCAAACGATCATCCTTGGCCAGAATTAATAAGAGCTGGTGGTGGAGTTTATGGTTGGGCTATGCTTAATAGCGTTCCGGTTTGGTATGAACTTTGGCGACAGTTCAATGCTTTTCCTCCCGATTTTATGGAACAAGCTAAATCAGATAAAAAATAGAAATTGATATGAACAGAAATTACCATCCAATCATTTTATTTTTTTTGCTATTTGCACCTTTAAAATTATTGATAGCACAAAAAAATAATGTGCAATTAACTTTTCAAGATTTTTACCAATTGGTAGTGCAAAATCATCCCATTGCAAAGCAAGCAAACTTACTAAATGAAAATGCTAAAGCTGAGTTATTAGCTGCCCGCGGTGCATTTGATCCAATTATAAGTTCAACTTATGAAAGTAAATTTACTAATGGCAAAAACTATTATACTTATTTTGAACCACAGCTAAAAATTCCAACAATTATTGGCATAGATATAAAAGCTGGTTACGACCAAAGTGATGGAATAGCGGTAAGCAACGAAAGAGTAAAAATGATAGAAAGCAATGGCGTAATTAGTCAACAATATGGCGAATATGGTATGTTTTATGGGGGAGTAAGTGTACCAGTTTTACGAGGATTACAAACTGATAGCCGAAGAACAATATTGCGCCAAGCACAATATTTACAAGGATTAAATGAAGCGGAACGCATAAAAATTATTAATAAATTATTTTTCAATGCAGCCAAAGATTATTGGGAATGGCAATTAGCTTATGAAAAATTACGATTGACACAATTCAATTACAAATTAGCAGAAACCCGTTTCAATTTTATAAGCAATAGAATAAAAGCTGGCGAAGATAAACCCATTGATAGCATAGAAGCTTTGATTGAATTAAAACGCAGAGAAACTATTTTATTAGAATCGGAATTAGAATTTAAAAATAATGGCTTGAGTTTAAGTAACTATTTATGGAATAATAAAAACGAGGCATTGCAATTAAAGGAAAATATTATACCATCGGAACAAGGAAATGAAATAAATACAATTGCCAATGATTCCATTCAAAAAATGGTAAATTTTGCAGAAAATAATCATCCTGAATTGCAAAAATTACAGTTTAAAAACAAGCAATTAATGATGGATAAAAAATTAGCAATTGAAAACATAAAACCACAATTTAATATAGAATATTATCCATTCCAAACATATAGCAAAGGAAGTTTAAACGATGTAAATAATGTATTTGGTAGGCAATATAAAATGGGTGCAAGTTTTTACAGCAGTTTGTTTTTAAGAAAAGAAAGAGGTAAACTACAACAAGCAAATATTAAACTTAAAAACAATGATTTTGAAACTCAACTTACTAAACGAGAAATTGTAAATTCAGTTTTTGCGAGCTATAATCAATTAAAAAATTTAGAACAATTATTGGCCATTCAACAAGTATTAGTAGTGAACGCTATTACCTTAAGAAATGCGGAGGAAACCAGGTTTGAAAATGGTGAAAGCTCCTTGTTTTTGGTAAACTCACGTGAACGAAGTTTGATAGAATCACAAATAAAACAAGCAGAAATAAAAAGCAAATATGCCAAAGCAAAAATTCAATTGCAATGGTCTAGTGGAATAAAAATGTTTTAGAAAAATTAAAAATGCTGAACTATTTGAAAATATATTGGCATTCCAATAGTAATATTAACTGGGAAAGTTACAGCAAGTGCCATAGGCAAATATAGTCCCGGATTTGCTTTAGGAACATTAATTTTCATGGCTGCTGGCACAGCAATATAGGATGCACTTGCGGCCAATACAGCAAACATAAAACGGTTAGTAATATCTGAAGTAACAAACGAGCTTAAATAAGCAAAAACACTGCCATTAATTATTGGAATTACTATAGCAAAAAGAAAAGGAAACCATCCAAAGGAAAAGAAAGACTTCAATTTTTTTCCACTTGAAATTCCCATATCTAGTAAAAAAATAGCCAAAAAGCCTTTGAACAAATCGGTGGTAAATGGCTTAATTCCTTCTGCTTGTTTATCGCTTGCTAATAGTCCAATTATTAAACTTCCTAAAATCAATAATACACTTCCATTGGTTAAAGAATGTTTGAGCACATCGTGCTTTTTAATATTATTTACTTCCTCTTTGTTAAAAACAGAAATTAATACTAAACCAATGATAATAGCTGGAGATTCCATCAAAGCCATAATTGCAACCATATGTCCGTGCAAACCTAATTGATGAGATTCAAGGTAAGAAACAGCTGTAACAAAAGTTACTGCACTTACCGAACCATATGCCGCAGCTATTGCACCTGCATCAAAAACATTCAATTTTCGTTTTAAAATAAAAAAAGTATACAAAGGAATCATTAAAGAAATGAAAATGCCAAATAACAGGGACCATAAAATTTCAGTTGAAAAAGTTTCATGCGATAGCTCTTGACCACCTTTAAATCCAATAGAAAAAAGCAAATAAATAGTAATAAACTTAGAAGAATTAGCGGGTATTTCTAAATCACTTTTTAAATAAACAGCAACGATGCCAAGTACAAAAAAAAGCAATGCAGGATTTCTGAGATTTTCAATTAGAAAATTGATGTTCATATAATTAATAGTTAAATTTTGAATAACTAATGAACCAAACAAATGATAGATGATAATTGTTTTCTAATTTAACAAAATTCAAATTTATTTCCATCAAATAAACCTTTATCGCTTAGTTTTAAATAAGGAATTACTAACAATGCCATGAACGACAAACTCATGAAAGGCGCACGCAAAGTGGAGCCCAAAACTTGTTTACTAAAATGATCTAATTCGGTATAATCTTGGGCTATTTCCCAAGCATCTTTGTTACTCATTAAACCTGCAATTGGAAGCGGTAAAACTTTGGTTTCAGCATCATTTACCGCACATAAACCACCTTTATTTTCAATAATTAAATTTACTGCTTTGCATATTTCTTCATCGTTGGTGCCTACTGCAATAATATTATGGCTATCATGAGCAACTGAAGAAGCAATAGCTCCCAACTTTAAACCAAAATTTTTGATGTATGAAATTGCAATGGGTTTTGTTTCGTATCTGTTAACTACTACAATTTTTAAAATATCGTTTGAAACTGTTAATTCACTTTTTGGAAATGATAATTTATTGGTAATTAATTGTCCATCTAAACATTCAATGACTAGCTCCTTTTCTTTTGGAAAATATTCAAAATCAATAAGTTTTTTTAAGTTTGTTTCAAAATAATTGATGGGTTCAATGGCTACTTTTTCAATGAAAGTTTTTCCATTTTCAGCCACTAATTCACCCTTGATAAATGTTTTTTCAACGATAAAATCTGTTAAATTATTGATGATGATGAAATCTGCTACA
>CANGPW010000066.1 GCA_947456185.1 Bacteroidota bacterium
GCCACCTTCGGTAAATATTTTATTGCCGATTGTAGCAGTTTCAGAATCTTCGTTTTGATTAGGTGCAAGGTTATTTTCAAATAACGAAACAGCTTGTAGTTTGATATTTGGTTGATAGAATTCTATGTTAAATATTGCAATAGCAAAAACTAAAATATAGGAAATTAAAAATAAAACGGTCCCAATATTACCAATTAAACCTTGTAAATAAATAATTCCAAAATGTCCAAATACGCCACCTAAAACCTGATAAGTTTCGTTGAAAACAAATCCTAAAATTAATGAAATCCAAATAACACTAAAAAAAGAATACTTGAGCGTTTTAAAAATAGGGATAGGTTGTAATTTAGTTAAAAGATAAACTCCAAGCGAGAAAAATATAATGCAAAAAGCAAAAGATGCAATGCCAAAACCTTTATAAAAAACCACAAAACCAATCCAAGCACCTAATTTCCCTAATGCATTTTGTGCAATAGCATCATCGGTCAATTGAAAAAAACCGAATGACATGGTTTTAACTAAACTTTGATCTGCTTGCCAGGTAAACAAAAATGAAAAACCTGCTACAAGTAAAAACAGGGCAAATAAAATCATGGTAATGCCCAATGATTTTATAAAACGTTCATCGTATAAAAATGAAAATAGTTTAAATGAGCCTTTGTTTTCGGGCTTCTTAATTTTTTTTACTTCGGGCTCTTCGGGTTCTGGAAAATCATTTACATTCCCAAAAAGCACTTTATTTCCTTTGATAGTTTTTGCCATTTTATTTAAACGAAAATAATAGTTATTGAAATATATTATCATCAAATTTCTAAACAAAATGAAAGGCATTGTATAATAAAGTAAATATTTTTATTGATTATGTTTATTTCACCCATTAGGCAGACTCGGGGTGACAAAAACTTTATAGTTAACAAAAAATCAAACAAAATCTTTTAATACTATTCAACCTTATTTTGAGAATGTGTAGGAAAAATTGTTTTGAATATAGCTAAGTTATAACAACAAAACAGAAAAATTTAATTAATTAATTAATGGAATAACAAGCATTGTTGGCTTGTGTTTTTATTTTTATAAAAAAAATAAAGTCAATCAATAAAAGCTAATATTTAATCGATTGATATACTTTACCAAATCATTTCGGCAAGCTCACCAAGACAAAATCTAATTATACTTCTAAAATTCAATAAAATTCTTATTTTCGAAACTTTATAAATTTTTACGTATGACTAAGATTCTTTTAACCGCTATTATTTCTATCATTTCATTCAATTGGTGTATTTCACAAAACATTCAAAACAATCCGAAATCAAATCATGGGAACAAATTTGAACAATTGGGAACCATATTACCTGATGCTAATAATTTCAGAACTGCATCTGGCGCACCTGGAAATCAATATTGGCAACAAAAAGCGGATTATGAAATAGAGGCTTTTTTAAATGAAAAAGAACTCCTTTTAGAAGGAAGTGAAAAAATAGTTTATCACAATAACTCACCCGATAATTTGAATTATTTATGGTTACAGTTAGATGAAAACGAACACAATCCGAATACTGAATCAAACTACTTTAATGGCAGTAAAATTAGTAAACCAGTAACTGATGCAGAACTAAAAGCTTTAGATATAAAAACACATTTAAAAGGTTTTGGAACAAATATTATATCTGTTACTGACAGTGCAGGTAATAAATTACCATTTACCATTAATAATACCATGATGCGAATAGATTTACCAAAGGTTTTAAAAGCCAAAGGAAAATTTGTTTTTAAAATAAAATGGAATTATACAATTCCTGAAAAAATGAGAATTGGTGGCCGTGGTGGATACGAAATGTTTGACGATAATGGCAATTGTTTATTTACCATTTCTCAATGGTTTCCACGCATGTGTGTGTACAATGATTATGGTGGTTGGAACAATAAACAGTTTACAGGAAGAGGAGAATTTTCACTGGCATTTGGCGATTATAAAGTAAAAATGAAAGTTCCTGCCGATCATATTATAGCTGCTACAGGCGAATGTAAAAACTACGAACAAGTATTAACAGCTGCGCAATTAGCCAAATGGAAACAATCGAAAACAGCTACAAGCCCAATAGAAATAGTTACCTTAGATGAAGCAAAAGCAAAAGAGCTAAATCCTGATAAAACAAATTTTAAAACTTGGATATATACTGCCGAAAATGTAAGGGATTTTGCATGGGGAAGTTCACGTAAATTTGTATGGGATGCCATGGGAATTATGCAGGGCAATAAACAAGTAATGTGTATGAGTTATTATCCAAAGGAATCGTATGGCTTATACAGTAAATACTCTACAAAAGTAGTAGCACACACCATTAAAACATATTCTAAATTTACGGTAAATTACCAATATCCAACTGCCATCAGTGTAGAAGCTGCAAGCGGAATGGAATATCCCATGATCTGTTTTAATTATGGTAGAACAGAAGCTGATGGAACTTATGCAGAACGAACAAAATATGGAATGATTGGCGTTATTATTCACGAAGTGGGCCATAACTTTTTTCCAATGATTATTAACAGCGATGAACGCCAATGGAGTTGGATGGACGAGGGCTTGAACACCTTTGTTCAATTTTTAACGGAACAAGAATTTGATAATAATTATCCTGCCGGAAGAGGCCCCGCTCATAAAATAGTAGATTACATGAAATTGAGTAAAGACCAATTAGAGCCAATTATGACAAACAGTGAAAATATCAATAATTTTGGTGCAAATGCTTATGGAAAACCTGCAACTGCATTAAATATATTAAGAGAAACTGTAATGGGTCGAGAATTATTTGATTATGCGTTTAAACAATATGCGCAAAGATGGGAATTTAAACACCCCACTCCTTCCGACTTTTTCAGAACCATGGAAGATGCTTCTGGTGTAGATTTAGATTGGTATTGGAGAGCTTGGTTTTACGACATAGATCCAGTAGATATTAGTTTAGATTCAGTTAGTTTAATAAGGGTAAATAACACCAAAGAAATTCCTGAAAAAATGGTTACTACTAAAAGGAGAGACATTCCTGTAGAATTTGAGTTTATTTCAAAAATTAGAAACAAACAAAGTGGCATGACTTTTTTAGTAGATGTAGATACTACGCTTAGGGATTTTTATTATTACAACAAAGCAAAAACTGAAGATTTTCCTTTAGAAACTACTAAAAATGTAAATGAAAGATTGACACTTTTAACTCCAGAAGAAAGTAAAGTATTAGAAAATAATTATTACTATGAGTTAAATTTCAGCAATAAAGGTGGCTGTGTAATGCCTGTAATTATTCAGTGGAATTATACCGATGGAACCAATGAAATAGAACAAATTAGTGCATACATTTGGCGTAAAAATGAAACAAATTTTACCAAAACTTTTTCTAAAAATAAAGAAGTAAAATCGATTGTCATTGACCCATTCCGCGAAACAGCCGATATAGATGAAAGCAATAACACTTGGCCTAAAACTATTGTAGCATCACGTTTTGATATTTATAAAACTAAAAAAGTAGGACGTGGTGAAAACAATGATTTGAACTTGATGCAAAAAGCAAGAGGAACGAAATAATTTTGGATTTTGCCCTTCGACTCCGCTCAGGGTGACAATAAATTTTGAATAATGATTTAGTTGTCATGGTGAGCTTGCCGAATCCAGACACGTTTTTCAATTGATTAGCATGTTATAAATTACCATTCAACTCCGTTCAGGGTGACAATAAATTTTGAATAATGATTTAGTTGTCGTGGTGAGCTTGTCGAATCCAGACACGTTTTTCAATTGATTAGCATGTTATAAATTACCCTTCGACTCCGCTCAGGGTGACAGTAAATTTTGAATAATGATTTAGTTGTCGTGGTGAGCTTGTCGAATCCGGACACGTATTTTTAGTGATAGGGAATATGGAATAGAGAATTGAGATTTGTTGGTGTTGTGTCACCTCTACGAGGCTTTAGTTTGTAGGATATATTTTTTTACAATAGTATCGCCTCTATGAGGCTTTTAGGAAGCCTTGTTTGTTTTCTTACAATTGTATCGCTTCAACTTGGCTTTTTGGGAAATTGTGCCGTAGGCAATATATATCGGTAACATCAGTAAAACTATAAAAGTCACTTTGTGCCGTAGGAACTAAACATTGCTAAAAATAAAATACCAGCCACACCACTACTAAAACTGGTAGTAAATAAGGTAAGCTATACTTAAAAATATAATCACCAAAGCTGGGCATTTTTACTCCTGCTTTATCAGCAATGGATTTAACCATAAAATTAGGACCATTTCCAATATAAGTCATCGCACCAAAAAACACCGCACCAGTAGACAATGCCGATAGAAAATTGATGTGATCCGTTTTCAAAAATTCCTTTACATCATTCATGTTATCCATGCTAAACCCAAACTTAGCAAGTACCACAGCAAATACATTTAAATAAGTTGGCGCATTGTCGAGTACCGATGAAAATGCTCCGCTGAACCAATAAGCAATGCTTACAGATATTTTACTGCTTATTTCCGGGTTTTGAGCCATGTGCTCCAACCATTGCAAAGCAGGAATCATGGTTAAGAATATGCCAATAAATAACCATGCCACTTCTTTAATTGGATCAAATGAAAATTCATTGCTTTCTAATGCTTTTTTATTGCTTAACTTAAAACAAAAGAAAGCAGCACTTAATTGAATAATTTCACGAATAAAAGATATTTTTTTGCCATCAATGGCAATATGCGGAAGACCATCAATTAGGTTTGGATCAATAAAAATACTGATGATTCCAATGGCCAACCAAATAAAATTTTTCTTACCATTGATAATAATTTTATTGGTGTAATGAGCGCTCACATCCACATCGTCTAATTGGGTGTTTTTTCTATCTACCAAAAAGAAAACAAATAAAATACCTGCAATACCAACTATCCATTTTGGCAACAAATGTATAAAAGTCCATTGAAAAGGAACGCCTTTTAAGTAACCCATAAACAAAGGAGGATCTCCAATTGGAGTTAATAATCCTCCTAAATTAGATACAATAAAAATAAAGAAAACAATGTGATATGGTTTTAATCGGTAACGGTTAATGCGCATAAATGGTTTGATTAACAATACTGAAGCACCGGTAGTTCCTAGTAAGTTGGTTAGAATTGCTGCCAATAATAAAAACAAAATATTATTGATTGGCTTACTTTCAATATCTACAAAAACATAAATGCCTCCACTTGCTACAAACAAAATGGTAAGCAAACTGATAAAGGAAATATATTCACCAATGGTTTCCAAAGGATGGGTAAAATTATCCATTGCAAAGCCATAATATAAAAACACAATTGCACCTAAACCTACACTAACTTTTGAATAATGATGGTGCCAAAATTTTTCAAGGAATATTGGACCAATGGCTATTAATAGTAATAATAATACAAAAGGAAAAACTAAAAATAATGGTGGAATGATATGCATGAATAATATTTAAAATGTTTTACAATTATAATTTACAAAAAATGTTTTTATTGCAAATAAAAATCATGGCAAATATGAATAAACTATTGATAATTTTTACATTTTTATTGGCAAATAAAATAGAGGCCAAAACATTTTTTGCTTTCCCTTTTTCCATTACACAAAATTTTTCGGAAGAACAGAAAATAGAAAAACTAATTAATTACATAGAAAAAAGTGAAGCCATATTTATTAGAAATGGTACAGAATACCCCGCAAAAGAAGCCGCTGACCATTTAAGAATGAAACGTAAAAAAGCAGGAAATAAGGTAAAAACGGCCAAAGATTTTATTGACTTAATAGCCAGCAAATCATCTATGAGTGGAGAAGCCTATCAAATGAAATTTAAAAATGGTGCTATTATTAACACCCGCGATATGTTAAACAATGAACTCAGGAAAATAGATAAATGATCATTTATTTTACCAATCCAAACTGATTGAAATGATGCCAAGTGTGTTTGGTAAAAAACTGAGTCCATTCCTCAATATTTAATAAACCAAAAATTGGATGCGTTTTATCAACAATGGCATTTTCTTTGATTGCATTTGCAACTAATAGATGTCGTTTTTCATATTCATCAATGGCCAATGCTAAGTTTGCTAAAGTGCATTCAAAAGATAAACTTTCAGTAAATTCATTGGTAATTCCTCGTTTGAAACCTCCCTCAGACCATAAAAAAGCACGCTTTACTTTTTCAATTTTATCGGCTGGTGTTAATACCTTCACTTTATTGTTCGATAAAACATAATCGTAAATTAAACTAACATGTTCTATCATTTGCTGCGCATTTAAACTCCCAAATAATGCAGGAGTTTCAGGATTTAATTCGTTGCGAAGCGCAGTAAAATCAATATTTGGAAATTTTGTGAAGTTCATTTTTGAAAATTAATTATTCCCCTTTTATAAATATTTCATTTAAATAGTTATAGGTTTCAATCTGACTACTTTTTTTGTTTTTACAATCACTTAATTGATAATCATTTTCGCCATGTTCGTTAATTCTTCTGGCTTTACATTCATCGTTTAATTGCAAATTGATAATTGTTTTTATGGTGTTTTTTATTTCAGGATTATATATTGGGAAAGCACATTCTATTCTATTGGTCAAGTTTCTGCTCATCCAATCGGCACTGGCCAAATAAATTAATTCGCTGCCATTATTACAAAAAATATACACACGTGCATGCTCTAAAAACTTGTCAATTATACTGATTACTTCTATGTTTTCACTTAATCCTTTTACACCTGGAAGCAAAGAACAAACTCCTCTTACTATCAATTGAATTTTTACTCCTACCCTACTTGCATCGTATAATTTTTTTATCACATCATTGTCAACCAAACTATTCATTTTAGCAATGATATACGCGGACTTACCTTCTTTTTTATTTGAAATTTCGGTATCTATCATTTCTAAAAACCTACGTTTCATGTTATCAGGCGCTATTAATAAGTGCTTATAAACTCCACGTTTCATGTTTAAAAACAATTGGTCACTTAACATTTCTAACTCATTTGATAAGCGCTCATCTTTAGTAAAAATTGCAAAATCACTGTAAATTTTAGCTGTCATTCCATTGTAATTTCCAGTAGATAAATGTGCGTATTTAACCGTTTGATTGTTTTCTTTTCGGTAAATTAAACAATATTTAGTATGTACTTTTTGACCAGGTTTTCCAAAATGAACATGTGCCCCAGCTTCTTGTAATTGATTGGTCCAATATATATTTGATTCCTCATCAAACCTAGCTTGTAGCTCCATTAATACAACCACTATTTTACCATTTTTTATTGCATTTATTAATGCATTAACCACATTACTATGCTTTGCAACCCTATACAAAGTTATTTTTATAGTATGAACATTTGGATCAATGGCCGCTTCGCGTAACAAGCGAATTAAATAATCGAATGACTGATAAGGATGGTGTAATAAAACATCGTGTTTAGCAATTACATCAAATAAATTTTTAGCTTTTTCTAGTTCTCTAATTCCTAAAACAGGAAGTGATTCGTAATAATCTTCCTCACTTCCAACCTTTGGAAAATCCATGAAATCTTTAAAATTATGATACATACCACCGGCAACCATGTTTACATTTTTAAGTTCTAGTTTTTTTGCAAATAAATCGAGCATTTGCTTGGGCATAGCGGCATCATATACAAACCTAGTGGGCACTCCACGAGAACGCTGTTTGATACTTTTTTGAATTTTATCGAGCAATGATACGGTGTAATCCCTATCATCTGTATCAAGTGTAAACTCCGCATCACGGGTAATTTTTATGATATATGATTCATAAGTATCGTAATCAAATTGTTGGAAAATTCTACTTAAATTCAGTTTTATAATGTCTTCCAAACAAATAATAAAGTTTCCATTTTCATTGGTTGGCAATTGATAAAAACGGTTTAAAATACCAACGGGAACTTCTATAATGGCATGTTTTGGAGCCAATATATTTTTACTATCTAAAAGTCGTACGGCCAAATAAATTGAACGATCTCTTAAATGTGGAGTATGTCTTAAATCGTCAATTATAATTGGAAAAAGTAAATTGATAACATTGGTTTTAAAATAATTTTTAACTTGTAATTTTTGAACTTCATCAAGTTCATTGTTATTCACTAAAAATATTTTTTTTGCTGCTAAACTTGGTAATATACTATTTTGATAATTTTTATTGAACCTATCTTGTAGTGTTTGAACTTTTAATTGAATGGCTTCTAATATTTCATCAGGACTATTTTGCACATCGCTGATTGCTTTTTTACCATTTACTCTTTGAACCCTGCGTAATTGGGCAACACGCACCTTAAAAAATTCGTCTAGATTGGAAGAAAAAATAGCTAAAAACTTAATCCTTTCCATTAAAGGATTTGCAGGATTTTCGGCTTCCTGCAATACTCTTTCATTAAAATAAAGCCAACTTATTTCTCTGTCTTTAAATAGGTAACCTTTACTAGATTTGATCATTTATTATATAATTTATTAGGTAATATATTGCAAATTAACAATAAATAAAGATTGCTTGTATATTAACATTTAAACAACTGAATGAGTATAAACAAAAAAATCCCGCTTTTTTGGAGCAGGATTTTTTATAAAAGTATCATATTTTATGATGCTTTTTCTTCTTTCAAGAAAGGAACATTTACGCTTAATAAATAGTATGAACCAAATAATATAGCAGTGAATAATAAGTCGCCTTGCAATGCATTTTTAAAGAAAGGTAAACCTGCATAGTAACTTTGTAATAACCCACTTAAACTAGTTGGGTAAAAAGTATTGTCTGCAGTGTATAAAAACACACAATTGGTTATTAAAAAGAATACTACTGAACCTAATAACGATGAACCTAAAATAGAAATTGGATTGTTTTTATTAGTAACAAACATGCCAATTACACCAAACAAAGCAATACAAGCATAAACAGGAATCATGCCTGCCCCATAAAAACCAACAAAAAAATCGCTAATGAACAATGCAATTAAAGGCAAACCAATGGCTAAATATCTATTGGCAATAAATGCACCTGCAAATAATGCAATGGCACCCATTGGTGAAAAATTTGGGGCAAAAGGTAAAAAACGACTGATTGCAGCTAAAGCAATTAAAGCAACGATTGTTATAAATTTTTTATTCATTTTTATAGATTTATTGTTATTTAAAGATTGCAAAGTAAAGCATATAATTATAAACAAAAACAATTATTTATTGATTTCATCAACAAATTGTGAATTCTAGAATTGTTGTAAAATCAACCGTTTAATTGATAAAAATACCATTGGGCAATTTTTGTTGTATAAATATTTGATAAATTATTCATATTGCAACACTATTATAATACAATAATAAAAAATAATTACGATATGAAAAAACACTTTTTTCTTGCTGGAATTGTATTTAGTTTGGGAATTTCTTCAAGCATAAATGCACAAACACAGCCTGCAACTGGATCAGGAACAGTCCTTATTGAAAAAGTTGAAACTAAACCAGGTGAGTTAAAAATAGCCTATGAAAAATACAAGCTTTCAAATGGCTTAACATTAATTATTCATGAAGATCATTCAGATCCTTTGGTTCATGTAGAAGTTACTTACCACGTAGGTTCTGCTCGTGAGGCAGCTGGTAAATCGGGCTTTGCGCATTTATTTGAGCATATGTTATTTCAAGGTTCTGAGCATGTAAAAGACGAAGAACATTTTAAAATGGTTTCGGCTGCCGGTGGGCAAATGAATGGAAATACCACCAGAGACAGGACTACTTATTTTGAAACTGTTCCTTCCAATTATTTAGAAACTGCACTTTGGTTAGAATCAGATAGAATGGGATATTTATTGGATTCACTAACAATTAAAAAGTTTGAAGTTCAACGCTCAACAGTAAAAAACGAAAAAGGACAAAACGTAGATAACGTTCCTTACGGTAAAGTGAATGAAATTCGTGATCAAAGTATGTATCCATTGGAACATCCGTATAGCTGGCCAGTAATTGGTTACTTGCGCGATTTGGATAATGCAACAATTGAAGATGTAAAAAACTTTTTTATGCGTTGGTATGCGCCAAACAATGCTTCTTTAATTATTAGTGGTGATGTAAATCCTGCTGAAGCAATTAAATTGGCAGAAAAATATTTTGGCCCAATTCCAAAAGGTCCAGAAGTTCGCAAACAAAGAGTAGAACCTTTCCGTTTGGCAGATAACAAATATGTAAATTATCCTGACAAAGTATTTTTTCCAATGAACGAATATACTTGGCCTACAGTAGCTCAATACAATGTGGATGAACCTGCATTGGATTTTTTAGGTGGCATATTAAGTCAAGGTAAAAACTCTATTTTCTATCGTAATTTCCAAAAACCTGAAAAAGTTGCGCAAGCATCTGCCTATAATTCTGGTTCAGAATTAGCAGGTGAATTTGTTGTTGATTTATATACTTTCCCAGGAAGTGAAGACAATGAAGAAAAATTATTGATGGAAACTTTTGCTGAATTTAATTCAAAAGGAGTTACTGATGAAGAAATTATTGCTGCTTATGCACAAATAGAAAATAGCTTAATTGGCGCCATGGAAAGTGTGCAAGGTCGTTCGTCATTGTTAATGTTTTTTCAGTATATTCATAATGGAAAAACTTATAATGTAAACGAAGAATTAGCTCGTTACAAAAAAGTAACGAAAGAAGATGTAATGCGTGTATTTAGAAAATACATTTATAATGTAAATACTAAAACATCTCAAAACTTTGTAAAAGTAAGAGTGTTCCCTAAAGATTTAAATGCTGCTAACAAACAAGAGTACGTGCACAAAGATCCAGAAATGGAAAAAGGAACAAACGAATTAGAATACAAAGGATTACAATACAATAAAGCTCCAAATACTTTTGATAGAAATATTCACCCAACTCCTGCAACTGCAAAAAATGTAATTGTTCCAACTTTTTGGCAAACCATATTACCTAACGGTATTAAAGTTATTGGTACACGTTCTTCAGAAACACCAAACATTGATATTACTATTAAAATGAAAGGTGGAAACATGGTTTTAGACCCAAGTAAAACTGGTTTAGCAAGTTTAACTGCAAGCATGATGGGCGAGGCAACTCAAACTATGACTGGTGAACAGTTAGACGCTGCTACTAAAAAAACTGGTGGTGGATTTGGTTTCAGTGCGGGTTTTGATGCCTCGTTTGCTTCATTAGGTTGTCAAAAGAAAGATTTAGATGCCATGCTTAAAATATTTGAAGATGCATTGATGCACCCTAAATTTAATGCTGATGATTACAAACGTATTTCAAACCAAACTTATCAAAATGTAGAACAAAGTTTACAAAGTGCATCTTATGCAGGTGGTTTAGTTTTTTCAAAATTAATGTATGGTAAAGGTTCTATTCAAGGTGTTCCTGCCGGTGGAACTACTAAATCAATCAAAAGTTTTAGCATAAAAGATGTTCAAAATTATTACGACAAATATTATGCGCCTGATTATGCCACTGTAGTTGTCATTGGCGATTTAACGCAAGAAGAAGTATTGGCCAAATTAAGTTTTTTAAATAATTGGAGTAAAAAAAATGTGGTATTACCTACCCTACCTGCAACAGTTCCTGCTGCACAAACTCAAATATATTTAGTGGATAAATATAAAGCTCCACAATCACAAATATTTGTTGGAACTGCTAGCATTCCTTACGATTGGGAAGGTAAATATTATAAAGCATCTTTAATGAATTTTATTCTTGGAGGTAACTTTAACAGTCGTTTAAACTTAAACTTACGTGAAGATAAAGGTTTTACTTATGGAATAAATAGTAGCATGAGAGGTAATGAATTCAATGGAATTTGGGCAACTTCAGCTGGTGTTCGTGCTAGTTCTACTGATAGTTCTGTTCGTGAAATTATCAAAGAAATTAACTTGATACGTGAAAAAGGAATTGATGATGAAGAATTAGCATTCATCAAATCTTCTATCGGACAAAGTGATGCTTTAAGGTATGAATCTAATGGTGATAAAGCAGGATTTTTAAGCTTAATAGCCGATAAAAATTTACCAGCAGATTATCAAACCAGACAAAGAGCAATTTTAAATGCATTAACTAAAGAAGATGTAAAAGCATTGGCTAACGAAATTGTTAATCCTAATACATTAGTAATTGTAGTAGTTGGAGATAGAGATAAAGTGACTGAACCTTTGAAAAAATTAGGTTATAAAGTTACTGAGGTAAGAGCAAACGACTAATTTTCACGCAAAGCGTGATTGTTATCCCGATACTTAGGGAGTCAAATTGCTTAATTGTTAAAAGCCCTTTAAAACTTTCGTTTTAAAGGGCTTTTTGTTGATCAATTTTTTAGAATTTAATGATTAAAATTTCGAATTTACGTTCCTTTTTCCTGACATAATTCTATTAAAACACCATTGCTGCTTTTGGGGTGCATAAATGCAATTAACTTATTGTCGGCTCCTTGTTTTGGTGTTTCGTTTATAAACACAAATCCTTCTGCTTTTAAGCGAGTAATTTCAGCATAAATATCATTTACAGCAAAAGCAATGTGATGCATTCCCTCTCCTTTTTTATCAATGAATTTAGCAATTGCACTGTCTTCATGTGTGGCTTGTAATAACTCAATTTTGGTTTCACCTGTTTTATAAAAAACAGTGCGCACATGTTCACTCAAAACCGCTTCTTCTTTATATGGTTTTGTGTTGAATAATGCATTGAATAATTGAATGCTTTCATCCGCGTTTTTTACGGCTATTCCTAAGTGTTCTATGTTGTTTAACATGTTTGAATTATTTAATTGTTATCGCGATACATCGGGAGTTATATTGTTGAATGGTTATATTGTTATATTGTTGAATTGTTGTTTTTTGGTTATTGAGCTTGTCGAAATGTTTTCTTTTAGTATTGGTTGATTTTAAATTTAAAAGCAATAAGTAAATACATAATTTTCTAATCGATAATAATTCATTTCTATTGCTTTATTTATTTCATTTTTGTGAAGCAAGCAATTAAAAACTCCTTCATTTTCAGGTTCAAATAACAATGCTTCCATGTTGAATTTAAAGTCTAATTCTTTTTTACCATACCATTTATACATGCTTTCTTTGGCACTCCAAATCAATGTTTTTATCAATTTGCTTTCAGCAAATAATTGTTCATTTTCATTTAAAAACTTACTAGAAACTCGATGAATTCTGTCATCTAC
>CANGPW010000067.1 GCA_947456185.1 Bacteroidota bacterium
AATGTCCGTTGACATTATGCGGTCGTTGAGCATGTCGAAACGAAAAAAACATAATTAAAACTAATCTGCCTGCTTATATTTGACCATTCATGAAAAGCGTATTTCCCATAAAATATATTGTAATGCTGTTAGGTGTTTTTATCACTATATGGCCAGCTTTATATAATCATTATGCCTTGTTTTTTACCGATTCGCAGTTATACATTAATTGCGGAAACGAATTTAGTTTTACTGAAGATCGCTCCTTTGTTTACGGTTGGTTTATTGGAATTACAAGCTTGCATGTTTCACTTTGGTTTCCAATCATTGTGCAAGCCATTATTTTTAATTTTGTATGTTTTCATTTTGTTCAAAAGCTAGCACCAAACTACGCCACTAAAATTTATTTGCCAATTATACTTTTATTGAGTGCATTTACTTCATTAGCATGGGATGTTAGTTATTTAATGCCCGATGTGTTTTCGCCCATTTCCATCCTAATTTTGTACTTGCTTTTTACCCATTCAAAGCCATTTGGAAAGCAATGGATTTTATTGGTTTTAGCTTATTTGTTGGTATTGCAAACGCATTTTGCTTTTATGCTTTTTCATTGTTTGGCGTTGGCCATTATTCTGTTGCTGCAAGCAATAAAATTACCGTTTTTAAAATCATTCAATAAAACAATGGTTTATTTTTTAACAGCCGCAGTTTTTATCAATATTGGTTTGTTTACCCTCGAAAAAAAAGCGCTTGGTGCCAATGGATTCAGCGGTGTTTCCCAAGTTTTTTTAATGGGTAAACTGGTTGAAAATGGCGTGTTACAAAAATATTTAGACCAAGAATGTGCCATTCAAAACTTTGAAATTTGCGCCTATAAAAATAATTTAGCACCACTTAATTACAGCGGAAATTTTTTATTTAATCCCGAAAGTGCTTTTCAAAAAACAGGCGGCTGGGCTAATCCACACTTGGAATACAAAACCATTATCAAAAATATTTTAATTACTCCAAAGTATTTGTGGCTTTATGTAAAAGCGATATTTAAAGAAACTTTTTTCTTATTTGGTCGAAATGAAATTGGCTCATCCATTCATGCTTATCCCCGCGATGGTTGGGGTCCGCATCCGGCAGTTGTAAAATATTATCCCAACGAAATTTCAGTTTATGATTTGGCAAAACAAAATGCAAAAACGCTTAATTTCCCTTTTAAAACCATTACAGTTTTTTATGTTTTTTTACTAATTGGTTCATTCATTATAGCCATATTTTATTTTAAAAAGCAGCCATTTATTGTATTTTTTGTTTTGCTAATGCTTGTTTGCAATGCAATAATTACAGGAGGTTTGGTAGGATTGGAAGACCGATATTGCACCCGTCAAAATTGGTTAATCATATTATTGGCTTTAGTTATTATGGCCAATTATATTTATAAAAAACAAAGAACACATTTACCCGTTTAAGTAAATAACAAAAGCTTTATATTTTTTGATTTTAAATAAACCTTGTAGTTGTTACCTTGCAACCATATTATAAAAAATAAAAATGGATATAATGAAAACACCAAAAGATAGCTATACCATTATGAACGAATTGGTTTTACCTAATGATACCAATACTTTAAATAATTTAATGGGTGGAAAACTATTGCATTGGATGGACATTTGTGCAGCCATTGCAGCACAAAAACACAGCGGAAAAGTGGTGGTTACCGCTTCTGTTGATAGTGTAAGTTTTAGTAAAAACATTCATTTGGGCGATGTAGTAACTTTGGAGGCATATGTATCGAGAGCTTTTAATTCATCTATGGAAATTCATATTGTTGTTCATGCTGAAAATATTCCAAATGGCGACCGATTTAAAAGTAACGAAGCATATTATACTTTTGTGGCTTTAGACAGAAATGGTTCGCCTTTAAAAGTGCCTGCTTTAAATCCTGAAACTCCCGAAGAAATTAAACGTTTTGATGGTGCGCTTCGCAGGCGTCAACTGCGTTTGGTGTTAGCTGGAAAAATGAAACCCGATGAAGCTACTGAGTTAAAAGCATTGTTTATTACTGAATAATTTTTTTAAATTATCAAAAATTTCGTTTTCATATTTGCCCTTTTATTTAGTTTGCTTTGCAATAACATTGCCGCAAGTCCTTATACTTTTGTGCTTTCGCCAAATTTATTAGAAGCTCAAAAACACATTGCTGCTTTGCGTTTAGAAAAAGGAAAAGCCTTTGTTGATGCTGAAAAACAAACCAATAAAATGAACATGGCCGTTCATTTATTCGATAATTACATTGATTTTTATAGCATTCTTTGTTTGCAAAAACAGGAAGATTTTATTGCTTTTGAAAAAGCAAAATCGGGTAGGATAGAAGCACTAAAAAAAATTGATAATTCCAATCCGTATAAGTTATACGCTCAGTCTGAAATTCATTTGCAAAGTGCATTTTTAAAAGGAATGTTTGAGGAATATGTTGGTGCTGCTTGGGATTTTAGATCTTGCTATCAGTTATTAGAACAAAACACCCAAAAATTTCCTAATTTTATTACCAACAAAAAAGATTTGGGAGTTATCAAAGCCATTTTAGGAACCATTCCCGATTCGTATCATTGGATTGTAAGCATTGCCGGCATGAAAGCCGATTTGAATGAAGGCTTGCAGCTAATGAAAGAATATGTAGAAAAAGCGGATGACAAGGAAATATTGATGGAGCGAAAAAACGCGCAATATTTTTATGTATTATTCAACCTTAATTTTTTGAAAAATAAAAAGGAGTCTTGGGCGCTTGCCGATAAATATACAAGTGACTATAAATCCAATTTAATGAGCGCATGTATCCGTTCATTTGCCGCCAAAGGAACCGATAATAACGAAGCTTGCCTTGTGGCATTAAACGAAAAGCCAATGGGACATGAATATGTTTCGTTTCCATATTTGGAAATGATGCATGGTTCGGCTTTGCTCCAACGTTTAGATTTAAATTCAATAACCCACTTTAGGAAGTTTATAGCAACTAATAAAGACAAAAACGACAATAAGGATGCCTATTTAAAATTAAGCTGGTGTGCGTGGCTTAAAAACGATACTGCCAATTATTTATTGTATAGAAATATTGCCACCAACATTTCAAAAAGTGGCGAAAAAAACAAATTTGCTTCAAGCGGTGGAGTTGGTTTTTTTCCTGAAAAATCATTGTTGAAAGCTCGTTTGTTTTTTGATGGTGGATATTATGCACAAGCCGAAGAAATACTGATGGCCAAACCATTTGCTTCTTTTAAAAACCAACTCGAAAAAACTGAATACTGTTATCGATTAGGACGTATTTACCATGAAAGTAATAAGCTTTCAAAAGCCATTGAATATTTTGATTTAACCATCAAAGCCGATTTTAAAGAAAACGAATTTATGGCAGCAAATGCTTGTTTGCAATTAGGCTTTATTTACGAAAAACTAAATTTTAAACAATTAGCAAAAACCTATTTCGATAAAGTATTGGAGTATAAAAATTACGATTACAAAAACTACTTACAGCAACAAGCCAAAGCGGCCATTGCGAAGTTATAACTATTACAAATTTGAAAGATTTTAAATCCATTAATCCATTCAGTGAGGCACACCTTTTAAGCTTTGATTTTATTAGTGATTCAATGCTTGAAAATAACCTACAACAAGCCTCAGAATCATTTAAAATTTGGCGAAATACAACTTTTGCTGAACGCGCAAAATGCGTGTTAAAACTTTCGGATTTATTAAAGGAAAATGCCGATGAATTAGCTGAAATAGCTTGCTTAGAAATGGGTAAATTGAAATCAGAAGCCAAAGCCGAAGTTTTGAAAAGTGTTCGCCTTTGCGAATATTATTCTACCCGAAGTGCCGATATTTTGCAAAGCAAATTAAGTCAGTCGGAAACAGGAGCAACAGTAGAAATTAAGTACGAACCATTAGGAGTTGTATTGGGCATTTTTCCTTGGAATTTTCCTTATTGGCAAGTATTGCGCAGCGCCATTCCAATCATTATGAGTGGCAATTGTGTGTTTATAAAACCTGCGCCAAATGTGCCACAAAGTAGTTTGGCTTTACAAAATTTATTGAACCAATGTGGTTTTGAAAATGGCGTAATACAAACCATTTTTGCCAGCGAAAAACAAATAGAAAACTTAATTAACGATTCAAGAATAGCAGCAACTACACTTACTGGAAGCGAAAAAGCTGGTTCAGCAGTTGCAAGTTTATCGGGGAAAAACATTAAAAAATCGGTTTTAGAATTAGGTGGAAGCGATCCTTTTATTGTATTGGCTGATGCCGATTTGGAGCAAACTTTAACGGGTGCCATGCAAGCGCGTTTTCAAAACAACGGACAAAGTTGTGTGTCGGCCAAAAGATTCATTGTTCATCAAAATATAGCTGATGAATTTTTAAAACGATTGATTGAAAAAATGGAGAAATTGGTGATAGGAAACCCAATGAATGAAAATGTTGCCATTGGTCCTTTGGCCCGTAAAGACTTACAAGAATTGTTAAATAGTCAAGTAAATGAAACTTTAAGTGCTGGCGCAACACTTTTATACCAAACTAAAAATATTCCAGAAAAAGGATTCTTTTTTCCGCCAACCATTATTGGCAATATTCCAAAAACTGCTAGGGCATTTAGCGAAGAATTATTTGGTCCAGTTATAAGTTTTTATACATTTAACGAAACAGATGAAGCCATGGCTTTAGCCAATGCTACCAATTACGGATTAGGTGCTAGTATTTGGAGCAAAGACATTATGCAAGCCAAACAAATAGCCAACAACATTGAAAGTGGCATGATTTACATAAATCAAATAGTAAAGAGCGATGCAAGGTTTCCGTTTGGAGGCATCAAAAAATCTGGTTTTGGCCGCGAATTAGGTGAGTTTGGCCTAAGAGAATTTTGTAATGTGAAGACTATTTGGGTTTAGTAATTTACATTTTTTGTAAATTTATTGAATTAAAAATTATTTTACTATCATTACCCCCAAAATACCCATAAATGAAAAAAAACATACTCTTAGGAGCCGCCTTACTTGCTATTACTTTTAACATTCAAGCTCAGGATGTAGACAAAATGGAAACTAAGTTTGACTACATTCAATTGCCGTCAAAACCTCTGGATAAAAGCATAAAAAACTATACCAGCAAAGTAGTAAGTGGCGCGGAAGCCATCAACAAGAAGCTTATGGACGAATATAATTTAGCGGTTAAAAAAGCCGAAGAAGATTATCAAAAAGAAATGCTTGCTTACTCTGTTAAATTAAAAGAAGCCGAAATAGAATACCAAAAAGATTTGCTTGCCTATCCTGCTCTTTTAAAGTATGCCAATGATACTTATTTAAAAGAAAAAGAATTGTACGATAAAAAGTCAATCATAAAAAAATTAGCTGAAAGAGAATTAGGTGAAGAAGGAAAACCAGTTAAGAATATTCCTAGGGAACCCTATAAAAAAATACCCAATATTCCTTATAAAAATACACCTGCTATGCCCCAATTGGTAAAAGTATTTAATGCAGAACAATTGGCTGGTACTTATTTAAAACTAGAAGGGTTTAAACCGGGCGCTATCAATGCAGTAAATATTACTGCTCAATTGGGTGATTTAAGTCCTTTGGTTCCTGAAATGAAAGTTAGTGATATGACCTATTACAGTAACGGTAAGTCAACACCTTATAAAGCATATGCTTATCAAATTAAATACAAACGTTTAATCACATTAATAGTAGAAACCCCTCAAGGTGTTGTTTACAATGAAGTTCCAATGGAAATAAACAAAGATCTTATTTATAAATCGCCAGGTGAATTTAAAAGCGAGTACGAATTGAATAATTGGTGGTCGTCAAACAAAGCAAGAATTCAAGATCTATTGGAAAATGAAACGGTAGAAAAAAACTTAAGCATTATTCAAACTCTTTTAAATGACAATTATGCATTCAAAAAGGTTAATTATATGGCAGATATTTATTTGGTAAAAGATAAAAAAGTAGATTATACCGATTATCAAAACGCTTATTTAGCAGTAATAGAAGGCTATAATTCATTAACTGAAAACTACGAAAAAGTAGCTGCAAAAGCTAAAATAAATGAAGCCATTGCTATTTGGGAAAAAGCATTATTGGAATCTGATGTAGAAAACAAAAAAGCAAGAATAGATGAAGATGTTACTTATGCTACGTACTTAAATTTGATTGAAGCATATATTTTTGTAGATGATTTTTCAAAAGCAAAATCTTTAACGGCTAAATTATCTATTTACGATGTTCCAAGAAAAGTTAAAAAAAGAATGGAAGAGTTAAGTGTTTTTTCTTCAGCACAAAGCAAACGATATAAAGGTTTTTACGGCAAATAAATTTGATTTGCTAGTTATCATATAAAAAAAAGAGGACTAAATTTTAGTCCTCTTTTTTTGTTTATAATGGATTAACAATTATTTTTTTCTTGCAATTACTTTCATGGCTTTTTCTACAATTGCGGTAGCAGTTAAGCCATATTTTTCCATTAATTGATCTGGAGTTCCGCTTTCACCAAAGCTATCGTTAACAGCTACCATTTCTAGTGGAGTTGGGTTGTTTGTTGCCAATAACTGGCAAATACTATCACCTAATCCGCCATTCATTTGGTGTTCTTCAGCTGTAACTGCACAGCCTGTTTTAGCTATACTTGCTAAAATTGCGGCAGCATCTAAAGGTTTAATGGTATGGATATTTATGATTTCTGCATTGATACCTTTTTCGGCTAAAATATGACCAGCTTCAATGGCTTTCCAAACCAAATGCCCAGTAGCAAATATACTTACATCTGCACCTTCATTTAGCATAATGGCTTTTCCAATTTCAAAATGTTGGTCAACAGGGGTAAAGTTAGGAACTGCCGGACGGCCAAAACGCAAGTAAACTGGTCCTTCATAACCTGCAATGGCTATGGTTGCTGCTTTTGTTTGGTTAAAATCACAAGGATTTATTACCACCATATTAGGCAGCATTTTCATTAAGCCAATATCTTCCAATATTTGATGAGTTGCGCCATCTTCCCCTAAAGTTAAACCAGCATGAGATGCACAAATTTTTACATTTTTGTTTGAATATGCTACCGATTGACGAATTTGATCATAAACTCTGCCAGTTGAAAAGTTAGCAAAAGTTCCAGTAAAAGGAATATGGCCGCCAATGGTTAAACCTGCAGCTACACTTATCATATTTGCCTCAGCAATTCCCATTTGAAAAAATCTATTTGGATAATCTTTGATAAAAGCATCCATTTTTAAAGACCCAATTAAGTCGGCACAAAGCGCAACTACGCGTTCATTTTTTTTGCCAAGTTCGTGTAATCCTTCGCCAAATCCGCTTCTTGTATCTTTAGTATTTTGAATTGCAAATGTTTTCATTTTGTATAATTGTTGAGATGAGATTGTTTTTATTGCTTCGCAAAATAAACATTGCAAAGCTAAAACTACCAAATTTATTTGCCACTATTATTCACATTTAAGCATAAAAAACTGCTCCATTATAGAAACATTTTTATTTAATAATTTTAAAAGTATTAAATAAAAGACAAATCAAATATTTATCCTAACAAATTATTAGTTCAAAGTTATGTTGGTGGCTTGGCCTGAGTTAATTTTAAATTCTCTTATAAAAGTATTATTACTTCTAAAAGCTCCCTTTCCTCTATATATTAATTTGTAGTCGCCAGGTTGAATAATTATATTGTGTTTTTGAATATCTACTGGAAGTTTATGAATCCAAATTAACTCGCCTCTAATTACTTGATAAATATCGGTATAATAGTTTTGGATTGGGTAGTTAATATTTAATTTGCCAGGTTGTGGAATTTGAATAGTTGTAACCATGTTTTGATCAACAGCAGCATCTTTAAAAAACATGCGTGGCAATGTCAATACTTCTAAATCGTATTTGCCAACTAAATATTTTTCTTTGATATTAGCATTTTGAACATGCAGTGTTTTGTTCTGATTGCTTGGCCTAACAATAAACTTTAAGTTGTCGTAATTAGTAACTCCATCAATTCTTACCAATAGTTCGCCTTGAGCAGCATCTACGCCTATTATGGTGTGTTTTCCTGCGGTTACACTTATATTGTCTTTAACAATTGGCGGAATGGTATGAACCACCATTTTATATTTGTACAACGGGTCTAATAAAATGGTATCAGGATTTCCTTTTTCATTAATGGTATGCATGTAATTATAAACCATTTGGTTGCGTTCGGTTTCATAAAAAGTCATGTTTACATTACTTTCTGTTGGTTTGCTATAAATATCCAATAAATTTACCTGAGCAGTAGTATTATTCAATGCTTGCGAAACCACCATGTTTAATACGGTATTGAATTGTTCTTCAGTATTTGCATCGTAATAACGGCCAACACATTCAAAAGCTTTTTGAAAGTCAACAGTGCTGCCAAGCCCTATAATAAAAGGTTTTAAAACTACTCCTTTGCTTTGCAATGCTTCAGAAATGGCACAAGGATCGCCCTGACATTCTTCAATGCCATCGGTAATTAAAATGATAACGTTTCTGGTATTTGGTTCAAATGGAAAATCATAAGCAGCTTGCTGCAATGAGTATGCTATTAAAGTTGTTCCTTTGGGTGAAATAGACTGAATTCTTTTTTTTATTTCAGCATGATTATTTATTCTGAACGGAACTTCTAAACGAGTGTCTTTACAATCACGTTTTGCTGGTGGTGAAGTGTGTCCATATACCCGTAAAGCCAATTCTACATTTTTTGCTCCTTGTAAACTATCTACAATATTCGACAATAAACGTTTAGCAATATTTATCCTCGAGTCACGTTCCATTCGGGCAAACATGCTTCCGCTTGCATCTAATAAAAATAAAATTCTGGTTTTAGCTGGCCTAAAAATTTGTTGTGCAGCAATAAAATTATTAGCCGAATTTAATAAAAAAATAGCTACTAATATTAAAAGCCATTTTTTATTAAAATTGTTTTTATTAGAATGTTTCAATATTGTTTTTAGTAAATAACGAATGAATTTATACTTTAGTAATCGCCTAATGTTTCAGGTAATTGACTTAATGCATTAGCTAGTTCAGCATCATTAGGCGAAACACCATGCCATTTATGACTTCCCATCATAAAATCAACGGGATAACCCATTTCGGTTTTCATCATAATAAAAATTGGTTTTCCTTGACCGCAAAGGTTTTTTGCATCAGCCATTGTAGCCAAAATACTTTCAAAATTATGACCATCCATGTGTAAAACAGTCCAACCAAATGCTTTCATTTTGTCTTCTATATCAGCCCCAATTCCCATTACTTTTTCGGTGCTTCCATCTATTTGTTGTCCGTTAAAATCGATGGTAACAATTAAATTATCAATTTTTTGATGCGCAGCAAACATAAACGCTTCCCAGTTTTGGCCTTCTTGAATTTCTCCATCGCCCATTAAAGCATAAACAATATGCTTATCGCCATTTAGTTTTTTTGCCAATGCAGCACCAGCCGCTACCGAAATTCCTTGTCCTAATGAGCCACTTGCCATTCTTATTCCAGGCAAATGTTCAGCCGTGGCAGGATGACCTTGCAAACGACTATTTAGTTTTCTAAAAGTGCATAATTCACTTACTTCAAAATAACCAGAACGTGCCAAAGCACTATAAAATATGGGAGAAATATGCCCGTTCGATAAAAAGAAAACATCTTCTTCGGCTGCGTTCATATCAAAACTTACCCTGTGTTTCATTACCTCAAAATAAAGTGCTGCAAAAAAATCAGCACAGCCAATAGAACCGCCCGGATGGCCTGATTTTACTGCGTGTACCATGCGCAATACGTCTCTACGCATTTGACTAGAAATAGATTGAAGTTCAGCTATGTTTGTCATTTTTAAATTTTTTAGAATAAATAATGAGTGCGAATGTAATTAAGCCAATTGGTTAAGCCATATTTTTAAGCAAACAATTATACCCATGTTTTACCATTTTGTAAAAGAAACAATAGAAATGAGGTTTTAAAGCGTGTAAACTAGTTTTAAGTTTCCCGAATTTTTTACAATTTCTAAGTTTTGGTTGTTGCTTTGCAAAGCAATAAAAATATTTTTAGGAAGTTTATCAAACTGATATTTTTCAAAATTTGTTGTATCAAAAACATAAGATTGCGGTTCCGTTTCACTGTGAATTTTAAATCCTAAATTCAAATAGGCACTTCCGTCACTCCAATCTTTATCTATATAAGTCATTAAATCGCCTGGCTGCAAATCGGTAACAAATGCTTTAAGCAATTTACTTAAACCACCAATAACCGATTCTCCTTTTTTACAACAAAAACTGATTAATTCAAAGGAACGTTTGTTGGATTCCAGCCGGTTCATTTTTCTACCTTTGCTAAAGGTAGCAATAGCCACCATCTCTTGTTGGTTGTATAATGCATATTTAAAATAGGCAGTTTTAAATCCTAACAAATGGTTTTGGTTTAAAAATTTTTCAGCCTCTTGTTTGGTCACTTTTTTTGCTTCGCAATTCCTGGCAAATACTCTTTTGTTTTGGCCAAGTTTAGAACAGATAATAGATAAAACAATTTCCTTTTTATTGAACCAATTGTTTATCCAAAAAGAAAAAGTTTTGTTATTTACAGTAATATTTATTTTGCAAGATGATACATTTACCTCAAATAAATTATCGGGAAAGGCTTTGTTTAAAGTGATTAAAACGGATACTTTTGTGACCAAGAACGGATATATTTTTTTGCAAAATAGAAGAAATATATGAATACAAATACTTTTTGCATGGTATTTGCTAAATTGTTTTTTATTAAAAATAACAAAGGACAATTTCAAAACACTTATAATTGTTCCTTTCAATATAGGCATTATAAATGGTAGAAGTTAAATCATCAAAAAAGTACATTGTCAATACTTCATGGATATTAGTTGAAAAATTATCAAGGATTATTTCAGGCGTTTTAGTAGGCGTTTTAGTAGCACGCTACCTGGGTCCTGAGCAATTTGGAATGATAAGTTATGCACTAAGTGTATTAGCAATTTTTACAGTGTTTTCTTCTTTAGGCATGGATGGTATAATAGTGAGAGAATTAATCATCAGGAAGGAACATAAAAATGAAATTCTTGGAACCAGTTTTTATTTGCGATTAGTTGGCGCAATTGCAGTAGTTATAGCGGCTACTTTTTATTCCTCAATTAGAGATGATGCACAAAATACATATATCGTATTTTTGGTAAGTTTATCGGTGGTTTTGCAAGCATTTACTGTGGTTGATTTTTATTTTCAATCGCAAGTTCTAGGAAAATATACCGCCATTAATCAAGTAATAACTTTGGTACTTTCTTCCATTGTAAAGTTGCTTTTAATTTATTTAAATAAACCTGTTGAATACTTTGCATCTATGGTAGTTTTGGAAGCGACACTTACTTTTATTAATCAGTTTTGGTTTTATAAAAAAAGTGGTCAACATATTAATCAATGGAAATTTTCGTGGTTAGAAGCCAAAATATTATTAGGACACTCTTGGCCTATCATTGTTTCAGGACTTGTAATTATAATTTGTCAGAAAATGGATCAAATTTTAATAAAAAGGTTTTTGGACTTAAATATTTTAGGAAATTATGCAGCAGCAGCAAGAATTAGCGAAGCTTCGTACTTTATTCCTATGGCAGTTTGTGCGGCCATATTACCAGGAATTATTAATAATAGAGACAATAAGGAATTACAGTATAAACGACTCACGCAACTTTATTCATTAATGATTTGGGGCGCACTTTTTATATGTGCTGGAGGATTATTGTTTGGCGATTTTGTAATTACATTTTTATATAAAGAAAAATATTACCTGTCGCCACAAATATTTAAAATTCATATTTGGTCAATAATTCCAGTATTCTATGGATGTGCCTGGGGAATGTGGATGGTAGCAGAAAATAAACAACGATATTTAATATTTTTTCAGTTTTTATCATTGGGAATTGCCTGGTTTTTAAACCTAAAATTGATCCCAATTTATGGGGCTCTAGGTGCAGCATACGCGCTTAATATTACCCAATTTGTTGGAATGTTTAGCTTTTTAACTTTTTATAAACCAGTGTCATCGTGGAAGATTTTTATAAATTCATTGAATCCTAAACAGTTGTTTGACATAGTTAAATATTTTAAAAACTAGTTTATCGGCATTGGTTTTGAATGATGGATTGCCACAATATTTTGAAACATGAAAATTTCTGTCAGTAGTTGATGTTTTAAATCAATCAATATTAGACTATTAGATAAAATTCGAAAAAGTGTATAATTAGGTAATAGTTTTATAAAATCCCGCATAAACACCCTACTCACCATATTCATGGAGTTGAATTCAAAATGAATAACGTCTATCATATTGTTGTTTAATGCATTTACTGCCCCTTTTAACACATTGAACTCAAATCCTTCAGTATCAATTTTAAGTAGATTGATATTTTTAATAGAATTAGCTTTCATAAAGTCATCAATTGTAGTAATTTCTACTTCAATTTCTTTTGATTCTGAATGATGAATATCCTCAATTACATCTTTTAACATGGTGGCATGTTCAGTGCTATCAGAATGTAAATAATCATAAAATTTTATAATACCTGATTTGTCGCTACAACCCATTTGTATTGCATTAAATCCAACCCTTTTCGAAGTAGCAATTAGTTTTTTAAATGTATTAGGGTGAGGTTCAAAGGCATAAACATCGACTGAATTGTTCATCTCTTTAATTTTACAAGAATATTC
>CANGPW010000068.1 GCA_947456185.1 Bacteroidota bacterium
AACTGACGCTATTGGTGCTAGTACTTTTTCAAGTTCAATTACTTCATTAAACGTAAATACTACATATTATGTTCGTGCTTATGCTACTAATTCATTTGGTACTGGATATGGAGATCAATTAACATTTACAACACTTCCAGCAGAAGTAGCCTCCTTTGCAACAACAACATCTTCGGCTATCACTGGTTATTCAGCATTAGTGAGTAGCAGTATTTCTTCAGACAATGGCGCTTCTGTTAATGAAAGAGGTGTATGTTATAGCACAACTACTAATCCAACTACTTCAAGTAGTAAACAAACAAACGGAACAGGAATAGGCGCTTATGATATTACTATAACTGGACTATTAGCAAGCACAACTTATTATGTTCGTTCATACGCTATTAATACTGCTGGTACAAGTTATAGCTCTGAAATTAGTTTTACAACGGGTGCAAGGTCATTACCTACATTAACTACTACTACAGCTATAACTGCTATTACAGGAACAACAGCTTCAAGTGGAGGAAATGTTACATCAAGTGGAAATGATTTGCTAACTGCCAGGGGTGTATGCTGGGGCACTAGTTCAAACCCAACAATTGCAAATTCTAAAACAACAGATGGCACAACAACAGGAACTTATACGAGTTCATTAACTGGTTTAATAGCTAGTACAGTTTATTATGTAAGAGCTTATGCAACTAACTCTGTTGGAACTGTATATGGGAATGAATTAAGTTTTACTTCCACTGCTACTTTGCAAGGAAGTTTAAGTTTTAATGGTACTA
Source organism: Bacteroidota bacterium (assembly GCA_947456185.1). Lineage (GTDB taxonomy): Bacteria > Bacteroidota > Bacteroidia > UKL13-3 > UKL13-3 > JAAFJM01. The sequence goes on from CANGPW010000068.1 coordinate 771, forward strand.
ACCAATATTTAAGCTTGCCAGGTACAAGTCCGGGATTAACATTTGGAACAGGAGCTTTTACTGTTGAAGGTTGGATATACAATTCAAGTAATTTTTCTGCCGATGGAATAATTGGTTATCCTACTCCTAACCCTGTTAATTCTGGGGCATTATTTTTAGGTTTTTTTGATAATAAGCAAGTTGTTTCTACTATATATGCTGCCTCACAAAATACTTATACTTATACTTTTACCAATGCAATTACTGCTAATGCTTGGCATTATTTTATCTATAACCGCAATGCAAATGGCCTCACTGCAGTTTTTATTGATGGGGTTAAATCAACCACGTATACAGATATTAATAATTACTATGGACCTTCCACTTGGATTGGGAGAAACTATTGGGATGGCTATTGGCCTGGTTATATTACAAACTTAAGGGTGACCATTGGTTCGGCTGTTTATGATTCCAATGCTGCTACTGGAACAATTGCTAATCCAACTAGTGAACTAACTTCTTTAACTAATACTAAACTTTTATTGTTAGGAACTTCTGCTACTACTGATGCAGCTGGCGTCCAAACTACTATTACTAACAATAATGGTGTAAGCACCTCCACTTCAAAACCTTTTTAAATAAAACATGAATAATAATATTCAAAAAAAAATAAATTAGAACCGCTAAATATTTTAAAGTATTTGACTTATTTAAAATAAAAAAGCAACAACTTTTATAACTAAAAAAAAATGAAAATAAAGAATTTTAAATTACTTGCATTGGTTTTGATCATGGCCATAAACAGTAATTATTCCAAAGCACAATTAGGAATTGGAACTACCACTCCGAATAGCAGTTCGGTATTAGATATTTCTTCAACCAATAAAGGCTTGCTTTTACCAAGAATGACCAATGCACAAAAAAATGCGATCAGCAACCCAGCCGTTGGTTTAATTGTTTTTTGTACCGACTGTGGTACCGCTGGTTTAATGAATATATTCAATGGAACTAGTTGGGTTAGGTTGGATGGAAATATTTCAAATACACCTTCCATTAGTACCACATCTATAAGTTCAATAACTGCAACTTCAGCTACATCTGGCGGAAATCTTATCAGTATTGGTGGTTCAAATGTGAGTGCCAGGGGTGTATGTTGGAGCACTACTCCTAATCCTACAACTGCTAATTCAGTAATAGATAATGGAGCCACTTCTTCTGCGGGTTCCTTTACTTGTAATCTTTCTGGCTTAACTTCAAATACTACCTATTACTTAAGAGCTTATGCCGCCAATTCTTCGGGTACTGCCTATGGAGATCAAATATCTTTTAATACCCCTATTGCAATTGGTTCTGTTTATGGAGGAGGTATTGTAGCTTATTTGTTAGTTTCCGGAGATGCCGGCTATGATGCCAATGTGCAACATGGTTTGATTTTATCTTCAAGTAACTTATTAAATACAAACTCAACATGGGGATGTGCTACAAGTGTTAGCACTTCATCGGCAATTGGAAGCGGAGCTACAAATACTGCAGCCATTATTGCTACTAATTGTGCAACGGCCAATACCGCTGCTAAATTATGCAATGATTATTCGGTAACAGTAAATGGAACTACCTATGATGATTGGTATTTACCTAGTTATTCTGAGTTATATAGTATATGGTCTAATAGAGGAGCTTCAGGTGTGACAAACATGGGTGATGCAACAACTCCTACTTTTGCAACTTCCACGCAAAATATTTCAAATTCAATTTATTATTGGGCGCTATATTTTTTTTCTACCTGGAATGGCCAATGGTATAATGCAACAAAAACTACTCTTGAAACTTATACTGGCGTAAGAGCAGTTAGGTCATTTTAATTAGGCTTAAAAAACAATTTTGGGACTTGATTTTTCCCACATTTAGTTTTGTGTGCTAATTTTTGTAAATAATATAGTTTTAATTATACAAAATAAAAAAAGAGTCTTCGGACTCTTTTTTATTTTATCATGAGTTGGAAAAATTGAAAGTTTAAATTACCTTTTTATCAAGTAAATAATTAAGTTTAATGAACAAAATAAATTGTGACATTTTTGTTTATAATAAATAATTAAATACTACTAAAATTGAAATCTTAAATATAAAAAAATGTCAGAACAAATAGAACATATTCATTGCTTAATTATTGGAAGCGGTCCTGCTGGTTACACCGCGGCCATATATGCTGCTCGTGCCGATTTAAAACCAGTTATGTATACTGGTCCTCAGCCTGGTGGGCAATTAACCATTACTACCGATGTAGAAAATTATCCAGGATATCCCGATGGAATTATGGGACCCGAAATGATGGAAAATTTCAGAAAACAAGCAGAACGTTTGGGAACAGACATTCGTTATGGCATGGTAACAAAAGTAGATTTTAATGGCAAACCACCTTATAAAGTTCAAATAGATGAAAATAAAGAAGTGTTGGCCGATACTGTTTTAATTTCTACGGGAGCTAGCGCAAAATGGTTAGGTATTCCAAGTGAAACAAAATTAAACGGTCATGGCGTTTCTGCTTGTGCTGTTTGCGATGGTTTCTTTTTTAGAGGTAAAGAAGTAGCCATAGTTGGAGCGGGCGACACCGCTTGTGAAGAAGCAAGTTATTTGGCTAAAATATGCAGCAAAGTATACATGATAGTTCGCAAAAGTGAATTTAGAGCATCAAAAGCAATGCAACACCGAGTAATGAATACACCCAATATTGAAATTCATTTTGATTCAGAAACCGATGAAATTATTGGTGAGAACAAAGTGGAAGCGGTTAGGATAAAAAATAATATAACAAACGAAATGCTTACCATCTCTATTGGAGGTTTCTTTGTGGCCATTGGTCACAAACCCAATACTGATATATTTAAAGATTATTTAGAAATGGACGAAACTGGTTATTTAATCACTACACCAGGAACCAGTAAAACCAAAATAGAAGGCGTGTTTGCTTGTGGCGATGCGCAAGATAAAATTTATCGTCAGGCAGTTACTGCTGCTGGTAGTGGTTGTATGGCCGCTTTAGATGCTGAAAGATATATATCTGCTAAAGAATTTGCAATGTAATTAGGTTATTAGTTAATAGACTATAGTTAATACACCATAGTCGATAGAACATTATCTATCGTCTATCAACTGACAACTGTCAACTAACAACTGACAACTATGCCTGTTGTTCCCAAACTTGTACTAATTCTACTAAAACATCCACTGCTTTTTGCATGTCTTGAACACTCACAAATTCTTGTTTGCTATGAATGGCCATTTCTCCGGTGAAAATATTAGGGCAAGGTAATCCCATAAACGAAAGTCGTGAACCATCAGTTCCTCCTCTAATATTGGTAATAACAGTATCTAATCCTGCACGTTTATATGCTTCTTCAGCATTTGCCATTACCTGAGGAAATTGATCTAAAATTTCCTTCATATTTCTATATTGTTCAGTAACTATTATTTCATAGGTAGCTCCTTCAAATTGTGCCACGGCTTTTTGTGCCAATTGATTCAAAAGTGTTTCATGTTCTTTTAGTTTGGCTGTTTCAAAATCACGAACTATAAAACCAACAGTTGCTTTCTCCACTCCACCTTCTATTGATACAGGGTGAACAAAACCTTCGTATTTGTCTGTTTTTTCAGGACATAATATATCATTTGGCAATAAAGTATTAAAGTAACTGGCTACTTTAATGGCACTTACCATTTTGTTTTTTGCATAGCCAGGATGAGCGCTAATGCCATGAAAAATAATTTTACAACCATCAGCACTAAATGTTTCACCTTCTAAATGTCCGCGTTCACCGCCATCTAACGTATAACCAAAATCAGCATTTAATTGCTGCATGTCTATCTTGTCAACTCCTTGACCAATTTCTTCGTCAGGTGTAAATAATATACGAATATCACCATGAATTATCTGTGTGTTTTTCATGAGTAATTCGGCTAAATTCATAATGATTGCAACACCTGCTTTGTCATCTGCACCTAATAATGTTAATCCGCTTGCTGTTATTATATCATCACCTATTCGCTCTAATAAATAAGTGTGTTTTTTGGAAGATAATACCACTGAATTATCATCAGGCATGATAATATCTTCCCCATTCCAATTTTTGTGAAGTATAGGTTTTACATTGGTTCCGCTACAATCAGGACTTGTGTCTACATGCGAACAAAAACAAATGACAGGCACTTTTTTATCAGTATTTGAAGGAATAGTAGCATATACATAACCAAACTCATCGCTTGAAATGTTTTTTAAACCTAATTCTGTTAATTCTTCATACAATAATTTACTTAAATCTTTTTGCTTTTCACTGCTTGGATTGCTTAAACTATTTGGATCGGCTGTGGTATCTATTTGCACATATCGCATCAATCTTTCTGCCACATTGTATTCGTAAATTTTCATGTTACAATAATTGTTATTTTATCTGATGAATGATACTAAAAGATATTTCAGCTAAAAATTTTAGCCTGAATAATTTCATTTGTACCTAACAAAATATTTTTATAAGTCAAATAGAAAATTAAAATGTATTCATAATGAGCAAGTTCAAATTTTTTTCATAAATTTTATCTAAATCTCTTGAATTAATGATTTTTGTTAGTAAATTTGATTTGACAATTAAACCCAATTCATCGCCTATAAAAATACAATTTTACACTAACCAAATTTTATAACTGTTTGCAAAAAAAACTACTATAAACCAATTAATGCTTACAATTATGCAGACTTCAAAAGTTAGTGACTATGAATTGATACAAAGGTATCTCAATGGCGATGTGCGCAGTTTCGAAACTTTATTAAGAAGACACAAAAATGCCAGTTACGCTGTCATTTTACAAAAAGTAAAAAGCAGGGATGTAGCGGATGAAATTTTTCAAAATGTTTTTATCAAAATCATTGAAGTAATCAATGATGGAAGGTATTCAGAAACTGGAAAGTTTAAACAGTATTTACTATGCTTATGCAATAACTTTTCAATTGATTATTTGCGTAAATTTTCAAAGAAAAAAGAACTCCTTTTTTCAAGTTTTATTAGTAATTCAGACGATGATGGTTATTCATATTTTGATAATTATGCTGATGATAAAAATATTGCTCCTTTTGTAGAATTTGAAGCCGATAAAGAAGCTAATATTTTAAGAAATCTTATTTTGCAATTACCAGCCGATCAGCAAGAAGTAATTATTTTAAAACATTGGGGAAACTTAAAGTTTAGAGAAATTGCAGAGCAAATAGGTGAAAACATCAATACTGTTCAAGGCAGATTTAGGTATGGAATTAAGAAGTTAAAAGAAATGATGAAACAACAACAAATTGAAATCTACATCAATTAGCATACATTTGGCATTACTTTTTTGCATCAAATTTTATGAATTTCAACAACCTTTTCATCACGCTATTTTTGTTTATTTCATTAGCAGTAAAAGCTCAGGATACCATTAAAAATATTACACTTCCTGATTTTATTGTGGTGGCTCAGAAAGACCCTGAGTATGAAAAAAAATATCAACGCTTGGTTTATAATGTAAAAAAAGCCTTGCCTTATGCAAAACTTGCTGCTTTCAGGTACCAAATGTTGGAACAAAACTTACAGTTGTTACCAACAGAAAAAGCCAGAAAAGCGTATTTGAAAAAAACTGAAGCCAACATAAAAGATCAGTTTATGGAAACTTTAAAAGGCTTAACAGTAAGTCAAGGAAAAATACTAATTAAACTTATTTACAGGGAAACAGGGAGAACTACGTATGATTTATTAGAATCGTATAGGGGGAATTTCACTGCATACTTTTGGCAAGGATTGACGAAATTTTATGGTGGAAATTTAAAAGATGAATACAATCCAATTGAGGATTGGCAGGTAGAACAAATTATTAAACAACTAGGATTTGAATAAACAAGTTAAATAGTTAAAATAACTTCTAATTGTAATAAATGAATTTTTAAATTATTTTATTTTTTCATGTCTTCTTTGGATACAACAGCCATAATACTATCTGCAAAAGCTATTTGAGTTTCAACCAAATCTTTAACAATGAAAATTTCTGTTTTACAAAAAATCAATTTGCTGCCTACTTTGTATACATGTCCTTTTGCTTTTAATTGTGTTCCTTTTCCTGGATTGATATAATTAATTTTCAAATCAACTGTAACCACCGATTGATTATTATTTACTAACGTAAAAGCAGCAAAACCTGTTGTAATATCAGCCATAGTAGCTGTAACGCCACCATGAACAAATCCCATTTGTTGCAAATGTTTTTGTGCTAAATCTAAATAGGTTTCTACATATCCAGCCTCTATTTTATTGAATTTAAATCCTACATCTTGCATAAATAAATTGCCTTTCGATATTTCAATCATTCTTGCTTCAAAATCAGGGTCTAATGTTTTCCAATTAAGCTTTTCTATCATAATTCTTAAAAATAATTTACGTTTGTCAGTAAAAAAAAATATTTTGCGAATGTAAGTCTACATCATGCAAACTGAAAATAATTTAATTTTAGATGTTCAACACTTCGCAGATAGCGATTATAATGCTGAAAGTAGCTTCAGGTATAAATATTTTTTAATCATTGCACAGCAACAAATGATTTCTATTGTTGCTGATTCACAAATAAACAGAATAGTTTCCTTTAAATCATTTACCAATCATTCCGTTTCTTTTTTAGACATGAGTTATAATGAACTGAATGAATTCAATGAAATTAGCAAGGAATTTTTACCAGTTTATAAAAGTAAAACTGTAATAATTAATGATAGTGATTGCATTTTAGTTCCAGATACTTTAATTAATTTAGTTGCACTTGAAACTTATTACCAAGTAAATAATAAAATAAAGGAAAATTCTCAGGTTTTATCAAACAAATTAGATTTTAAACACATGGTAAATATGTTTAATGTGAATAACGAAACATTGAAATTTATTAGATTTAACATGCCAAGTGCAAGTATTATTCACCAATCTTTATTGTTTATAAAAGCCTGTTATATTTCTCAAAATGTGCATACTGAAACTAATATATTTATACAAGTAAATGACACAAGTGTTGACTTACTACAATTTAAAAATGACCAAGTAAATTTCTGCAATAGTTTTAAGTTTGATAACCATACAGATATAGTTTATTATTTATTGGCAGTTGCTGAGGAATTAGGCATTTCTAGCAATTTGAATTTAATAATTTATGGTAATATTGATTCAAATAATAGCTTATTTTCATTACTTGAAAAATATTGTAAAAGTATGCAATTAGGCAAAAAAAATGCTCGATTTACTTATCCAAATGCATTTGATAAAATCCCGGAACACCATTATTTTACAGCTTTAAATGTATTGCTTTGCGAATAATTAGCGGTACCCATAAAGGCATTATTATAAACGCTCCCAAAGGTTTGCCAGTTAGGCCAACAACTGATAGAGCCAAGGAAAGTTTATTTAATATTTTAGGAAACAATTTCGATTTTGAAAAATTATCATGTCTTGATTTATTTAGCGGAACGGGAAATGTAGCTTACGAATTTTGTAGCCGTGGTGCTAAAAACGTTACCAGTGTTGACATTGATTTTGGATGTATAAAGTTTATTAAAGAAACCATTGAAAAGCATCAATTTACTCAAATGACTGCTGTTAAAAAAGATGTATTTTCTTTCATGGATCAATGCACAGATCATTTTGATATTATTTTTGCAGATGCACCTTACGCCTTAGATAAATTACCAATGATTCCAATGGTAGTTTTTGAAAAAAATTTATTAAGTCCAAATGCCTGGTTAATAGTGGAACACCAAAGTAATTTGGATTTAAGCCAACAAAAGTATTTTTTTGAAAAAAGAAATTACGGACAATCAACCTTTAGTTTTTTTAAAAACAACTAATTTATTCATGAAGCGCATTGCCTTATTCCCTGGAACCTTTGATCCAATTACCATTGGACATGTAAATATTATAGAACGTGCTTTGCCTTTATTTGATGAAATTGTGGTTGGAATTGGTCATAACAGTTCTAAAAGTACTTTATTTTCCATTGAACAACGCCAACAATGGATATATGATATTTTTAAAAATGAACCTTCGGTAAAAGCCATGGCTTATGAAGGTTTAACTGTTACCTTTTGTGAAAAAATAAATGCCCAATATATTTTGCGTGGCATCAGAACCATGGCCGATTTTGACTACGAAAAAAACATAGCGCAAATGAATAAAATTATTCATCCGCAAACTGAAACTGTTTTCCTCATGTGTGATCCTGCATATACACCAATCAGTTCTTCTGTAGTGAGGGATTTAATTAGAAATAATGGCGATACTTCCCAGTTTTTGCCAAAAGAAATTACTTGGTAATTTATTTCTTTTTTTTTATTGTTTTTCTTTTCTATTTTTGAAAGTATTATGACTGGTATCAATTTTTTAACAAACGAAAAAGGCAAAAAAATTGCTGTTCAAATTGATTTATCGAAAGGTAATAATATTTGGGAAGATTTTTACGACTGCTTGCTAGCTGAAGAACGTAAAACAGAAAAAAGAGTAAAATGGGATGCGGTAAAAGCTAAGTTGGATAAAAAACACGGTGTAAAATGATTTATGAAGTTAACTTAAGCAAAAGTGCTGAAAAGGAACTTTATAAATTGCCAAAATCATATTATTTAAAAATTCGAAATGCTATAGATAATTTGGCTGAAAATCCAAGACCAATAGCTTGTTTGAAATTAACAAACAAAGGAAATCAGTATAGAATTAGAGTAGGTGTTTATAGAATAATTTATTCAATTTTTGATGAGCAATTAGTTATTGATATTATTGCAATTGGTCACAGAAAAGACAGTTATAAATAGACTATTTCATTTTTAAAACAACAAATTCTTCATTTTCATAACAAACTTGAGTTTGTAAATAGTTTAGTTTTGTTCTATTTATTTTTGAAATTAAGATAAAATCGATTTCTGGATAAGGATATTTTGTAAAGTCAATAATATTAAACCCACGCAAAGCGGAAGGCAAACAATCTAACTTTTCAATTTTAGTAAAATCTATTTTATAATATTTTTCCATCGCTAATTTCCAATCCAACAAATATTGGGTTTCATGAACAATGGCTTTGTAGTTTATGGCTGTGCTTCTTTGTGCTTCGCAATTGAACGAATAATCGTTTGGAGGCGCCAAAAACAATGCATTTATTGGCGTGTTTTCTTTTATCCATTCATGCGTTTGGGTTAATATACTTTGGTTGTTGATTTGAATATTATTTGGTTCTTTTAAAATTAAAAAATTGAAAATTAGATAAGACAAAATTGTTAGAATTGATAAATATGAACCTGTTTTTAAAAGCTTATTTGGAATGAAATTTACACATGAAATGCTGCAAAAGATACCCAACCAAACGGTAGTTTTATACCATTGAATTTTACCTAAATTATTGCTTGGGTTTAAGTATAAAATTAGAGCAAATAGAATACAAACCCCAATAATTACTGATAAAATAGTAATGTATATATGTTTGTCTTTTAATGTAAAATAGTACAATCCAATCAATGAAATAATTACAAAAAAGGATGTGTAAACATATTCTACTAAAGGAAATAATTGTGGTAAATAATGCAAAGCTCCTCGGTATTCAAAAAGAATTTTGTTCGCATCCATTTGGTTTGCATTATTGACATTTAATTGCGTTAAAAAAACGGGAATAAAAATAAATAATGCAATGCTTATAAAAGCCAATGCAAAAGTGAAAACATTTTTATTTGAAATGTTATTATCCTTTCCCAAAAAAAAATTTACCAATAAAACAACGCCAATAATGCATGCAACTTGCAAACCAATCAATGGTTGGAATAAAGCTGCTAAACCACATAATATTCCAGAAAAAAAATATTTATTTTTGAATAAATAAACAAAAGCCCAAATACAAAAAGCTTCTGCCAAACTGCTTCCAACTAACATATCATCCTGGAAATAATTTCCTCCAACAGTAAAATTTCGAAACAAAAACAAGTAAGCAATTACTGTTAAAAACGATTTTAATTCATGGTTATAAAAATAATTAACTAACTCATAAAACCCAGCAATTGCAACATATAAACAAGTAAAATAAATTATTAAGCAACTAGTTTTTACTCCCATTATTAATGAAAAACCATAAACCAAATAAGTAAAAAAATAGCGAACGGTAAAGGTTTGATTATAGTAATTTAAAAAGAAATCGTTGGGATAAAGCTGCGGATTTAGTTTTTGATAAATTTGAGGTAAATGTTCCGCTTGGTCGCCAGTATTGAATAAATATCCATTGCATAATACATAAGCAAATGCAATCAGCAGCAATATAAAATATTTTGATTTTAATAGTTTCAAAGTTCAATTTATATTTTTAAAAAATGCAAATATTCTTAGAACTTTAAAGAAACACCAATCATTACATGTCTTTGTTGTAAATACCTAGCAGGATTAGTAGGAGGAGGGCCGCCATTTCCTAATCGAGGATCAATAAATCGTGGGTCAGTCCAAGTTTCAGGAACATTATCACCATTATTATAAGCATCTCCAGTAACAGGATTTACAATTGAAGCATTTTGATTGTCAAAAATATTACTCACTTGAATATTCCATGCAAATTTGGCTTTTTTGAAATTTACAAATTTGGTAAAAGTAAAATCTGCCCAAAACCAATATTCGCCAATTTTACTCCATCTTGCATCAGGATTTGGATCTGTAACATAAATTGGTCGGCCAGTTTGAACATCAATTCTTGAGAAAATAGCGGGAGTATATCTAATACCAGAACGTGTAACAGTTTCAAAATAAAAGCTCATGTTATTTAACCAACTTTTATTAAATAAACCTTTTTTTCTATTGATTTTAAATATATGATTTGTTTTAAAATCAATAGGCACATCCCAAGGTAAATAATATTCTTTGGTGTCTTCAATGGCACCACTTGCCAACAATTCTTTTAGTTTTTCGTTGGCACTTGCACTTTGTCCGGTTGTAACCATATATGTAAATGATGCTTGCCCTTGATACCAAGTACCAATTCGTTTGATGTATCCAATTTCAATTCCTCTACTGCGTGCAAAATCAGAATTGATGCGCATAGTTCTAGTAACATCTCGGCCTGTAATGTCTTTTACAATTACAGAAGCTGTGGTAATAAATTCATATTTATCTTTCCAAAATGCCGAAATTGTTAATGCATCATTGGTGGTTAATTGCGAACGCAAACCTATTTCATAGCTAATGTCTACTTCAGGATTTAAATTTGGATTTCCAACTGCAGCAGCAGTACTTCTGTCTTGATATAAAGGATTTAAACCCGGATAAATAAAAGAAGGATGTGGTAAAATAGTGGTATGTCCGTAATTAAAATACAACATTTTATTTTCAGCTATTGGAAAACTAGCAGATATTTTTGGAAGGAAGCGAAATTTATAATTCATGTCGCCAATTTTAGTTGTAAAAGCTAAATAATCTGTTCTTATTTCGTCCCTAATTGGTGAACGTTGGTCAGCTACAGCTTCGTCTATATATTTTCCTGGTGCCCAGTATTCAAATCGCCCGCCAATACTAGCTACCAAACCTTTGTATTTAATTTGGTCGGTTACATAAAAACCTCCTCTACGTGGATTTACTTTCCAAACATCACTTTGTTGTCCAAGTCTGAAAGATTGTGATTGAGAGCCATCAGCTAAAGTAATTGGAGCGCCAATCCAAGGACGAATGATATCAATCCAAAGCATTTCCTGAAATTTCATTTCAAATCCAAATGTGAATTTGTTCATTGAATTTTTTGAATATAAATTTCCTTGCGATTTCAATACATATTCTTCTAAATAATGGTGATGCCATAAACTGGCAATTCCATTGTTATTATTAAAACCATCCGATAATTGAACAAATCGTATATCATAATTTGCCGTTGGTAAAAAGATAATAGTGGGAAATAAATTAATGGA
>CANGPW010000069.1 GCA_947456185.1 Bacteroidota bacterium
ATCTAAGTTTTTAGGTCTTACTCTTTCGGCTAACGGTTTTTGTATATTCATTTTATTGCAAATGTATTTGCAATAATAAGCATCAAATTTTCAGTTCAATAATTGTAGTTAATAATAATTGGTTTTTGCCGTTTGCCTTGCTTTTTGAACTGTTTAAAATATTTATAAATTATTACATTTTATCAATAGTATTTTTTCTATTTTTGAAAATAATAAAATGTTAAAACAAGGACTATATCAAAAACAACAGCAAAAGCTATCGCCTCTGCAAATTCAGTTCATTAAGTTGTTGCAGCTTACTACTGTTGATTTTTTGCAGCGCATTGATTTGGAGATGATTGAGAATCCTGCTTTGTTAAGTAATAAGGATGCTGATGCTTTGCCAAGTGAAGATCCAAAAACCGAAACTCAAGAAAATGATGAATATGAAAAGGATTCAAGTGTAGATGATTATTTGGCCAGTGAATCTTTTGATGTGAAAGAATATGTTAATGATGAATATGAACCTGATGGTTTTCATTTAAGTGATGAAGGTAATGAAGAACGGAAAGATTCACCAATAGCAGATACTTCTACTTTTCATGATGCATTATTAGAACAATTTAGTGCAGTTGTAACCTCAGAAAAAGAAGAAATTATAGGTAATCAAATTATAGGCACAATTGACGATGATGGTTATTTACGTAGACCTTTGGAATCAATTATAAACGATTTAGCTTTTGCACAAAATATAGAAACCGATTTAACAGAAATGAAGCATGTATTGGCTAAAATTCAAAAGTTAGATCCTCCAGGAATTGGTGCAACAAGCTTGCAGCAATGTTTAATTATTCAATTGCAACGCAAAGATTATTATAACCGTGCCATTGAATTAGCCATTGAAGTTTTGGAGAAATATTTTGAAGAATTTACTAAAAAACATTATGAAAAAATAGCAAGAGAGTTACACCTTGATGATGAAAAAATAAAGTCTATAATAGGAATAATTACCAAATTGAATCCTAAACCAGGCGATAGTTATGGCGGACAAGCTGCCCAATATATTACGCCCGATTTTACTTTAAATGATGAAGGTGGCGTTTTGAGTATTAGTTTAAATGGACGAAATACACCTGATTTGCGTATAAGCAGAACTTATATGGATGCCTTAAAAGCATACGATAAAAGCGATGCGCCAACTAAAGAACAGAAAGATACAGTGATGTATATTAAGCAAAAACTGGATGGTGCAAAATGGTTTATTGATAGCATTAAACAACGCCAAAATACTTTGCTTACCACCATGAATGCCATTTTACAATACCAGCACAAATACTTTGAAGATGGCGATGATAGTAAACTAAAACCAATGATTTTAAAAACCATTGCTGACATGACTGGCTATGATATTTCAACAATAAGTAGGGTTGCAAATAGTAAATACATTCAAACAAGTTGGGGAATTATTTCCTTAAAATATTTTTTTAGTGAAGGAATTACAAATGATGATGGAGAAGAAGTGAGTAGTCGCGAAGTGAAAAAAATATTGAAAGAAGCTATTGACGTAGAGGATAAACACAAACCTTTACCTGATGAAAAATTGATGGAAATATTAAAAGAAAAAGGTTATAATATAGCTCGTAGAACTGTAGCTAAATACCGTGAACAATTAAATTTACCTGTAGCTAGGTTACGAAAAGAACTTTAGAATTTAATGGCATTGTATTTTGTAGTTGATGATATTTTCCCTGATTCAGTTTTAACTAGAAGGAAAGATGGATTACTTGCTGTTGGCGGAAAAATGAGCCCCGACTTGGTTTTGAAAGCTTATAAAAAAGGTATTTTTCATTGGTTCAATGATCCTGAATTTCCTATGTGGTTTAGTCCAAATCCAAGAACTGTTATTTATCCAAGTGAAATTTATATTTCAAAAAGTATGAAGAAGATTATTAAAAGTAAGCAGTTTGATATTACAATTGATAAAGATTTTGAACAATTAATAAGACTTTGTAGAACTGAAAGGTTAAAGAAAGAAGGTACTTGGATTAGTGAAGAAATAGAAGACATATATAATATTTTACACCTAAAAGGCCATGCACATAGTGTAGAAGTTTGGTTTGAAAATAAATTAGTTGGTGGGCTTTATGGAGTTGCAATTGGCAAATGTTTTATGGGCGAAAGTATGGTTAGTATTATGAGCAATGCAAGTAAAATAGCTATGATTTATTTATGTCAATTTCTTCAAAAATTTGACTTCCACTTTATAGACTGCCAAATTGAAAATCCCCATTTAATGAGTATGGGCGCAGTAAATATTCCAAGAAAAGATTTCTTAAAAGAATTGAATCAATTTATAAAATTAAGCAGTAATGCTTTTGATAAAGAAAGTTTAGAAAAAGAAATTTAGAAAAAGAAATTTAGAAAAAAGTTGGGCATTTTATTCTGCCAGGTAATCTGTAAGCCAAACAAGTAGTAAAGGTCATGTACCAATCATTATAATTATCAGAACCCCTCATTGTACCTGAAACGCTTGGTTTTGAGCCAATAACTTCGTAACTCCTATCAGCAATTTGTTGAGTTCTTAAACTGCTTTTACTTAAGTCTGCATATTTACCGCTTACATCGTCAATATAATCGGTATAAGTTTTTCTGATATTAAAGTTTGCCTCTAAGCTTAAATTTCTGGCAAAAATCCATTTTGCGCCTATACCAAATGGAATAGCAATTGAATAATTTTCGTACGTCACATCCTCTGTTTTTAAATCACGTAGGTTAACTGTTTGTTGGGCATAAATTGTTTGTGGAGCAAATTTAAAAATAGCCATACCTCCAAAAATATAGCCTGTAATTTTACTATCTAAAACACCATAACCATAATTTGCAAAATTATACTCAACTAATCCGGAATATTCAGTAATATTATCTGTAAAATTTAAATTTCTTGATTTGTTAAAGTCAAAATTCTTATCTGTACCGCTAACTTGTAACGAAGTTATTTGGCCAGTTAAAGCCCAAATTTTACTTAAATTCAAACGTGCAAATAAATTGATTGCAGGTTTAGTTTCATTGTATGCAATACTTGGTGCTAAATCTCCCCAATAATTTGCTATTCCTATTCCAAATCCAACATCTACTCGTTGGGCATCTGCGTTAATAATTTTTATTAAAAAAATAATGAAGAAAAGCTTTTTCATAATGTTTTTATTTAGTTGAAAAAGTTAGGACAACCTTGTCCTCTTGAACGAATCATATAACTTATAGTAATTCCAGAAATGAAATAAAGATCATTTTGGAAATACTTTTTATCGCTTCGTAAATCTGTTTCTTTAAAATAATGTCCTGGAATTATTTCTGAACTTCTATCAGAAAGAAAAGCTGCTGCAGGTCCTGTATTTGATTTTACAATATTGTTTTCAGCATAATTACCGCCTACATCATCCAAATAATTAGTAGTAGTAAACCTAACACCTGTTTCAAAACCTATTAAAAATGAGTTGCTAATTCTAGTTCTAAAACCTATTCCTAATGGAATCATTATTTCAGTTAAATTATATTTTTTTCTTTCGTTATATGCAGTTGAACCTTGACCTTCTGTTGCTAATGGTTGTAATTCATATACTTTTCCCAATGAATCTGATTTTGGATTGAAATTAAATACACCAATACCTGCAAAAATATAAGGAATAAATGGACGGTTACTCAAATTTTTCAAATCGTTTTTCAATAAATTATATTCAAAATGAGCACTAAATTCATAAATATCTGTGTAAAAATTTAAATTTCTAAGTTTTGATGCATCATTGGAACTTTGTTCGTCATCCCCACTAATATGGCCATAACTAATCATACCTTTTACAGCAATCTTATCTGAAATATTGTACCTTCCAAAAAAAGATGTAGCAAAATAAGTATTATTAAAATTGATTTTTTCATCACTCAAATCACCTAAATAGTGAGATGTGCCAAATAGCATTCCTAACTCAATTTGCTGTGCTTTTGCAGTAATATAAGTTAATGTAATTATGATAAAAACTATTAATGGTTTTACTAAATTCATAGAAAACAAAAATATATATTTTTTTAAATGTTCAAAGACTTTTTTTAAGTGAACAGAAACTTATATCAAATTTTACGAGTAGTATAATTTATATTTTATACTACTTCAATTTTTTTCAAATCATTTTCTGCATTTTTCGGACTGATTTTCAAGTTGTCTAAGTAAAATTTACAGTACTTAATTGTTCTGCCTTTTTCTGAAAAAAGTTTTTCATAATGAGTGGTTATATTCCTTAAATTATCATAATTATGCGCTTCATAATGCACATTTCTAATAATTTCAATTGGTTTTATATTCAATTGCGCTAATGTTTCTAATGTGTAATCAAACAAATTATCGTCATCTGTTTTAAAGTGTAAAGGCCCATTTTCTTTTAAAACATCTTTGTAAACAGCTAAAAATTTAGGGTGCGTTAATCGGTTTTTTTCATGACGCTCTTTTGGAAATGGATCAGGAAAAGTAATCCAAATTTCATCCACTTCATTTTTTTCAAAAACTTCATTTAGTTTTTGAACCGTCATTCTTACAAACGCAGAATTTTGAAGGTTTTCTGCTTGTGCAATTTTAGCGCCCTTCCACATTCTATTGCTTTTTATATCTATTCCAATAAAATTGGTATTAAAATCCTGTTGCGATAAATTCACAGTGTATTCGCCTTTACCGCAAGCCAATTCAAGAATAATTGGATTACTATTATTAAATACTTGCGTTTGCCATTTTCCTTTTAAATGAAAGGGAAAATCGAAACAGTTATTCATCTCTGCAAATTCTGCAAAACGTTTTAATTTTTGTTGTCCCATATTACACAAAAAATGATGTGTTTATTGTTTGTTTTATTGAGTTTTTGAATGATGTGTAGTTGGGTGATTGGCATGATGATTTACCCCTTTTGGTTTCTTTTTAAAACCATTTTTTTTCTTAAAATCATTAAACGGACGGTGTTCTTTTACTTCCGGTTGGTATAAAGGTGCCTCACCCAAAAATATTGGCAATGGTAATTTAGGAACTTCAGCTCCTATTAAATTTTCAATACTAAAAAACCTGCGTTGGTCTTTCTGATTGATAAATGTAATAGCCGTTCCAGTACTTTCGGCCCTTGCCGTTCTTCCTATTCTGTGAATATAATCTTCAGGATCGGGTGGAACATCAAAATTGATGACCAAACTTATTCCGTCTACATCTATTCCGCGCGAAAGAATATCGGTGCCAATTAATATTTGAACTTCTTTGTTTTTAAAAGCACGCATAATGTCTTCTCGCTCCGATTGTTCCAAATCGCTATGGAAAGCTTTAATTGATAATTTACTGCGTTGCAATTCTTTGTTCAGCTCCTTTACTTTCTCCTTTGTTCCAGCAAAAATAATTACACTGTTATGTTCTTTTTCTGTTAATATATGTTTTACCAATGCTATTTTTTGAGCATCGTAAACCATGAATGCTTGCTGTAATATTCCCGCTGCTGGCTTACTTAACGCAATATTTATTTGTTCCGGATTTTTTAATATTTTATTGGCTAAAGTTCTAATTTTTGGCGGCATGGTTGCCGAAAATAAAACAGTTTGTCTATCGGTTGGCAAGTAATTTATAATGCGCATGATGTCGTCATTAAAACCCATGTCAAGCATTCTGTCGGCCTCGTCTAACACCAAATGTTTAAGCGTGCTCATGTCTACTTTTCCTGCCGAAGTAAGCATGGCAAGTAACCTGCCTGGAGTGGCTATAATTATATCAGCACCTTCGCGCATGGCTTTCTTTTGTTGGTCAAAAGCGGCACCATCGGTTCCACCATAAATTGAAATAGAACTAATTCCTAAAAAGTAAGCAAAACCTTCTACTTGTTGGTCTATTTGTTGAGCTAATTCTCTGGTTGGTGCTATAATTAAAGTGTTTAAATTACGCGTTTCGGTTTGTACTATTTTACTTAAAATTGGTAATAAATAAGCAGCAGTTTTTCCTGTTCCTGTTTGAGCGCATGCTATCAAATCTTTGTTTTCAATGATTAATGGAATAGCTAATTCTTGAATAGGAGTGGGCTTGTCGTAGCCCATTGAATATAGGCCGTCTAATAGCCTTTGGTCAAAATTAAAGTCAGTAAAGTTCAACTATTTTTTGTGTTTAAATTGCATTTCATTATTTGTTTAACAATAAAATGCAGGGTAATATTTATAAATTTTGCTCAATATATGTATTTATTCCGCTAACTCAATTTTTAGCACACAATAATCAATTTTATTGAAATGGTTTTTAGCGGATTCTGTCAGCACTTTTAACCAAGTCATCATCCTTTTTTATTAAGCGCAATACTCTAAAGTTGAGGTATAAATTAAATATCATCAACATGACACCAAGGGTAGAGTATGGCATTAATTTTCCAAATTCAAAGCCAGGAATATAATTGATTGCTTTAGCAAAAACTGCTGAATACATCATTATCATGACTAAAAAGTTTAAACGTGTTAGCTTCATTTGTTTTTCGCGGTTTTTATAGCTAAAAATAATGCTTAATGTTAATCCAATCAATAGGGCTGCAATGGCAATTAAACCGTATTGTATGGTTTGTGATTTTAAAATACTGGTTTGTGTTTCGTGGCCACCAACTATGCTTTTTTGAACTTCGGTAACTTTAAAATAAAATATGTTTAAGTCATATTCGTCTATGCCATTAGTAGGATTTGCTTGTTTGAGTGATAGTAAACTGCCGCTAAACATTATTGATGTTAACACTATAATGGCAATTAAATATACGGTTTGAATGCGTTGAATCATGGTTTTTTTACGTTTTAAAAGTTCCGCAATTTATACCAAAACAACAAAGGTTTTCAAATTTTTTCTTAAAAAAACCTTTGTTAGTTATGGTCATGTCGCTTTTAAATTCAAAAAACTAGTTGTATGCGGCATATAAATCTTTATTGGAATTTTTAAAAATGAAAAGTAGCATTAGCTTTGCCAAGCAATTTTTTAAGAAAAAATATAATATGAAAGACGTTTTTATTATTGATGCTGTGCGAACACCAGTTGGTAAATTTGGTGGTTCTTTAAGTACCATTCGCCCCGATGATTTAGGTGCTGAAGTAATTAAAGCTTTAATAGCCCGCAATCCAACTATTGATATCAATGAAATAGAAGATGTAATTTTTGGTGCTGCCAACCAAGCTGGTGAGGATAATAGAAACGTGGCACGAATGAGTGCTTTATTAGCAGGTTTACCCATTACAGTTGGTGGTAATACCGTGAATCGTTTATGTGCTTCAGGCTTACAAAGTATAGCCGATGCTAGCCGTGCCATTGCTTGTGGCGATGGTGAAATATATATTGCCGGAGGCACAGAAAGCATGACTCGTGCGCCTTTTGTAATGGCAAAAGCGGAAACTGCTTTTAGCAGAACACCCGAAATTTATGATACCACCATTGGCTGGCGATTTACCAATAAAAAACTATCGGAATTATATCATCCGTATGCTATGGGTGAAACGGCCGAAAATATTGCAGCGCAATGGAAAATTAGTCGTGAGGCACAAGATGAGTTTGCCTTTGCCTCACAATTAAAATACCAAGCAGCTCATGATTCAAATATTTTTACGAAAGAAATTGTACCAATTAGTATTCCCCAAAAGAAAGGCGATGCCATTGTTTTTAATAAAGACGAGCATCCTCGTTTGGGAACTATTGACGATTTAATCAAACTAAAGCCTGCATTTAAAAAGGATGGTTCGGTTACTGCCGGAAATTCAAGTGGAATAAATGATGGTGCTGCTGCTTTAATTTTAGCAAGTGAAGATGCGGTAAAAAAATATAATTTAACTCCAATGGCTCGTTTGGTAAGTAGGGGAATGGCTGGTGTTCATCCATCTATTATGGGAATTGGACCTGTTCCTGCTACGCAAAAAGCGTTGAAACGTGCGGGTTTAACCATGAACCAAATTGGGTTGGTAGAATTAAACGAAGCTTTTGCTGCGCAAGGTTTGGCATGCATGCAAGATTTACAAATGAATCCAGAAATAGTAAATGTAAATGGTGGTGCTATTGCAATTGGTCATCCGCTAGGAGCAAGTGGTGCTAGGATTTCTACCACTTTAATTCACCAAATGCAAAAACAAAATGTTCAATATGGTTTAGCTACCATGTGCATTGGCGTTGGACAAGGTGTAGCGTTGATTTTTGAACGAGTTTAAAGTTAGTTGATGTTTGATAGTTGTCAGTTGATAGGATTGCATATCGGTCGTTGAGCTTTTAGAAATGAAGATGTTTTCGTGGTGTTCCTAACCAACTACTCCTATTTGGTTGGTGAGGTTTCCAACCGAGGACGGATATTTTTATTTTAACAATTTCAAAAAAAAACTATTTTTGTTATATGATTATTAGAACCATTGAAATAGATACTGAAGAACATGCGCAACAATTGGATGAAATTCTTAGCAAGCTTCCATATGTAAATAATTCAAGAACATTAAGCGTTAAAAATGCAGCGCTAGGTTTTGTAAATGAGCCAATGGAAGATGAACTAATTTCATTTTTTACGGAAGATAAAGAGGATGAAATATTGATAGCCGCTGACGAAGTTTTTAAAAAATATAAACATTAATGGATGTATTTTTTACTAAAAAAGCAAAACAAGCAATTGATGTAATAGCTGATTTTGTTGAAAGTAAAAATACCCATGGAAGTGGAAATAAATTTGCTATAAAATTTGAACAATCAATTAAGCAATTTGCAATTGATAATGCTACTTATGCAAAATGCAATCACAATTTGTTAAGGGTGCTTGGTTATTCATGAATTACAATTTCAAAATGGGTGGTTGCATTTAAAATAAAAGACAATAAATTCATTATTTATAGAATTATTTGGGGCTCTTTGTTGAAGTAATAATTAATTGTAATTTGTTTGAAGTTTCGCTATTGCAGTCGAGGACGCATGTAAAGGATGAAACCTATCCTGTTCGGTTGGTGAGGACACTAACCGAGGACGAAACTATCAACCAACAACTATCAACCAACAACTAACCACTAACCCCTAATGTGCTTCTAACCAGTTTTCGCCAACGCCCACTTCGGCTTTAATGGGAACTATTAATTGCATGGCATTTTCCATTTCTGTTACCACTAATTTTTTTAGTGCTTCCACTTCCTCTTTGTGAACATCAAACAACAATTCATCATGTACTTGAAGAATCATTCTTGATTTTAAAACACCGTTTTCGGGTAATAACATTTTAGCATGAATTTGAATCATGGCTATCTTTATCATATCGGCTGCACCGCCCTGAATGGGAGCGTTAATTGCATTGCGTTCCGCAAAACCTCTTACCGTATAATTTGCTGAATTGATATCACGCAAATATCTCCTGCGGCCTTTTAAAGTTTCTACATAACCATATTCTTTTGCTGTGTTAATGGTTTCGCTCATGTATGCTTTAATGCGCGGATATTGCTTCCAGTATTCATCAATTATTTGTGCTGCCTCTTTACGCGGAATGCCCAAGTTTTCTGCCAATCCAAAAGCCGATTGTCCATAAATAATTCCAAAGTTGACCGCTTTTGCATTCCTGCGTTGTTCGCTGGTCACATCTTCTAATGGAATTCCATAAACTTTTGCAGCGGTAGCGGCATGAATATCTAAGTTATTTTTAAATGCTTCAATCATGGCTTCCTCATGCGCCATAGCTGCTATAATGCGTAATTCTATTTGCGAATAATCAGCACTTAACAATAAATAATCTTCATTTCTAGGAATAAATGCCTTGCGAATTTCCTTGCCTTTATCGGTTCTAATTGGAATATTTTGCACATTAGGGTTTGTGCTGGAAAGCCTGCCAGTAGCCGCAACAGCTTGGTTAAACGAAGTGTGAACACGGCCAGTTTTTAGATTAATTAATGCGGGCAACGAATCAACATAAGTTGATTTCAATTTAGTTAATTTCCTAACATCTAATATGCACTGAATAATTTGGTGTTCGCTTAATTTTAGCAATACATCTTCACCAGTTTGGTATTGGCCAGTTTTGGTTTTTTTAGCTTTAGGATCTAACTTCAAATGGTCAAAAAGTATTTCTCCTAATTGCTTTGGCGAAGCAATATTAAAAGGCTTTCCAGCCAATTCAATAATTTGTTTTTCCAATGATGCAATATCAGTTTCTAATTCTTTGCTATAAATATTTAAAAACTCCTTGTTTATTTTTACTCCCTCGCGTTCCATATCGGAGAGCACATTTATTAAAGGAATTTCTATTTCATCTAATAAAGTTTGAGCGCTTCTTTCGGTAATTTCTGGTTTTAATATTTGTGCTAATTGATAGGTAATATCAGCGTCTTCGGCTGCATATTCCTTTATTTTTTCAATCTCTACATTACGCATGTTCAATTGTGTTTTTCCTTTTTTACCAATTAATGTGCTAATAGAAACTGGCTCATAATTCAAGTAAACATTGCTCAAATAATCCATTCCATGACGCATGTCGGGTTCTATTAAATAATGCGCCAACATGGTATCAAATAATGGACCTTTTAGGGTTAAGTCATATTGTTTTAAAATGCCTAAATCATACTTTATATTTTGGCCAATTTTACAAATGGTTTCGCTTTCAAATAAGGGTTTAAATAAATTCAATAATGCTTTTGCATCATCGTAATTTGCTGAAAAAGGAATATAAAAAGCTTCCTTGGCTTGGTATGAAAACGATAAGCCAACAATTTCTGCATCCAACGTTTCTAACGAAGTGGTTTCGGTATCAAAACATACTTCTTTTTGTTGCAAAAGTGTTTGCAATAATGCTTCTTGTTTTTCTAAAGTATCAACTAAAATGTAGTTATGTTCCGTGTTTTCAATATTGTTTTTTGCTACATCATTATCGGTAATGGTAAAGTCTAATTCTAAATTATTTTCCGGTTGAATGGGAGCAGGGTTAAACAAATCGAAGGAAGCAATGGCGGGAGTTTGTTTGCCTTCATCACTTTTTTGATTGGCCCCCGAAAACGTAGTTCCACCTACTGTAATTTGGTTTCCAAACACACGAGCAGCCATTGTTTTAAACTCTAATTTTAAAAACAATTCTTCGCAAGCATCTCTATTTGGTGGATCTAAAATAAGCGCATTTTCATCAAAATCTATTGGAACATTTAGGTCAATGGTGGCTAATCTTTTCGACAAAAATGCTTGCTCTTTAAAGTTTTCTACATTTTCTTTTTGCTTGCCTTTAAGTTCATGAGTATGTTCATACAATCCTTCCATGCTGCCATATTTTTGAACCAAAATTTTGGCAGTTTTTTCACCTATTCCTGGTATTCCTGGAATATTATCTACTGAATCGCCCCACATGCCAAGTATGTCTATTACTTGTTTTACATCGGTAATTTCCCATCGGTTTAAAACCTCTGGAATGCCCATTATTTCAATTCCATTGCCCATTCGGGCAGGTTTATAAATAAAAATATTCTCGCTTACTAACTGACCAAAATCTTTGTCAGGTGTCATCATGTAAACCTTAAATCCAGCTTGCTCAGCTTTCTTTGCTAAAGTTCCAATCACGTCATCAGCTTCAAAGCCTGGCCTAATTAATAAAGGAATATTTAAAGCTTCGGTAAGCTGCATGATGAAGGGCAAAGCACTTGAAATTCCCTCTGGCATTTCCTCTCTTTGTGCTTTATATTTTTCGTATTCTATGTGCCTTGCTGTTGGTTCAGAAGTATCGAATGATACGCCAATATGTGTAGGTTTTTCCTTTTTTAAAACATCTAAAATGGTATTGGCATAGCCAAAAATTGCGGATGTATTAAAACCATAACTGGTTATTCGTGGGTTATTGCTAAAGGCAAAATACGCACGGTAAACCAAAGCCATTCCATCGAGCAAAAAAAGTTTTTTTTCAGACATGGCTGCAAGATAGTAAAATACTTAAATACTCAAATTTTGAATGTTGGATTTTGAATGTTGAAGCATGAAATAGCAGTATTTTTTTTTCTATTTCAACTTTTAAATGAAGTATTTTGATTAGCTGATCCAAGGATAAAATACGTAATGCATAATAAAATACGGGGTTATACTTTTACCAATTAATGAAACTTCTTGCAGTTGTTTTCTATATTTTGGCAAAAGTTTCAGTTTTAAATATTAAACCTATTTTATTTCAAAAATAGAACGTATTATTTACCTGTATTTTAAAGTTGATTGTTTTGAAATAAAGTTCCTATCGTTCTGATAATAATTTGAATATCGAGCCAGAAAGACCAATTTTTTATATATTCCAAATCGTATTTTACACGGTTACTTAATAAGCTAAAATCACTAATTTCGCCTCTGTAAC
>CANGPW010000070.1 GCA_947456185.1 Bacteroidota bacterium
AAATATATCTGACCTTTTAAAGGAAATAGAATAACAAAACTTTATGCCGATTTAGGCGTCCTGGGCTGCATCTTTCCTAATAATTGTAGGCGAGGATACTTTCAATGGCTGAATAAGATACTTGATTCATTGCGTCTCTAAATTTTACCAAAATAGACAAATTACAATTACTTCAATTTGTTAATTTTTAAAGTTTGAATATTACCGTTATTATTTACCTGGATAATATATGTTCCAATTGGTAATGCGCTTAAATCATTCATGGAATAACTGTTAAATCCTGGTGTTAAATGAATGGAATTTTGATACACCATTTTTCCTTGTGCATCTGTTATTTCAATCTGTGCATTGATATTTACCTCACTATCTATTACCAAATTCAAACTATTTTCAAACGGATTCGGAAATACTTCTAATTGGTTAGCTCCATTGGCGCTTACCTTTACCACAATTACATCCGATTTAGCGTTTTTTCCATCAAAATCAAATTGATTTAAACGATAGAAAAGAATTCCGTTATTTGCATTCCCATTCATGGCATCGTAATCGATTAAATTATAATTTGAAATTATATTGCTATTGCCCTTTCCTTTAATTTTACCAATAGCTTCAAAATGTATATTGTCAATTGACTTTTCAATGATGAAATAATCATTATTCAATTCAAAAGCGGTACTCCAATTAAGTTCAACATCATTGTTATTTAAATAACCTACAAATGAATTCAATTTTACTGGCAAAGGGCTTGTAGTTATTTCATCGGCACCCATATAATGCCATGAAACATTTCTGTTTTCGTTATCAATATCGGTAGTAATTCCAGAAATAGGCACACATTTTAAATTGAAATTCCCAATTGACGTTCCAGCTAAATGTAAGTTGCCAGTGGCCACAAAAAACACATTCAAATTAACTGAATTAAGGTCTTGAATGGTGGCAGTTTTTAAAGCAGCTAAGTTTGTTTTATCTGCACCACCAAAATAGGCTAACATGGCTTGCGATCCACCTGAATAATAGTTATTATAATTTAAATTGGTAAATGCAGTTGCTGCAGATTGAGAAGCAAAAGCATAAGCTTTAGCACCAGTTGCACTTGTATTTGAATTAACAATATTATTATAAAAAATATTGTTTCTTATATTTAGTCCCGAAGCACCAGAGCCCACAAATAAAGCAAAGCTATTGGTAGCGCTTGGGTTTCCGTTTACGGTTTCAGATAGCCAAATTGAGTTATTATAAATATTTATACCACCTGTATTGGTATCCACTCCAATTCCCATAATATTATTGGTGTTAAATCCACCAAAACCATCACCTCCTATTCTAGAAATAAAATTATTTTGTATCGTAATATTGCTTATTGCACTTGCTGTGCTAATAAAAATACCACGACTTCCTGAGCCACTTGTACCCATGTATCTATTTGAATCAATTACATTATTATTTACCATAATATTAGAGCATCCTGCGCCTAAATACAAAGCTGGTGCGCTGGCATTGGTAGTTATTATATTATAAATGCTATCATTACTCACCATGGAGTTAGTTGCATAAAGCATATGAATTCCTGTTAAAGAAATATAATTTGCAGTAATGCTTGAACCAAAACCACTATTGGAAATCCTGATATTATTTGCCAGATTTCCACTTACTCCATTAACATAAATTCCGTACTTTGCTTTTTCAACTTTAACATTATCTATTACCACATTTTGATTATCGGCACCACTTACCCAAACACCCATTGTGGCAATGGAATTGGAACCGCACATGGCAGTTAAATTTTTTATGGTATCGTTGCTGGTGCCTAAGGCAACGCCTAAACTTTTCACCAAAATAGCCACATGATTGGCAGTAGTGGTATTGGTATTTATTACACTTAAATTTCTAGTAGATCCAGTAATTGCACCATTAATTATTACATTTTTTGAACCATTTAATTGAATGATGGCAATGCCATTATTTCCAGTAATAACAGTATTGTCCAAAGTTGGTTTGATGGTTAATTTATTGGTGATAGATGATCCCGCAAAGTTATTAATGATGATTGGGAAAGTTTCGTTGGTGGAGTAATTATTATTGATTAAATTAAATGTGACAGGACCACTTACTCCACGCATGTTCAAATCATTTACCGCAGCTGTGATTGTTGCGTAAGCACCAGAAGTTCCTACAGTATATGTTCCATTCAAAGGAGGAGGCATAATAAATGAATCAACCACAATATTATCAACATAAATTCCATTTCCATATCCCGATCTCCACCTAAATTGAACCTTTGTGGTGCCTATTGGCAACGATATACTTTTGGTTCTCCAATCGTTAACGGCAGTTGACAAATATTCAGTGGTGGTTCCTAAAGTTGTGATTCCAGTATCAACCGCACCGGAAGTAATCCATGCCCTAATTTTAGTATAAGCACTACCATTATAAGTAAAAATAGACAATGAATCGAGAAAAGTACCCCCGTATCCAGCTGTAGCAATATCAAACTTTAACGAATCACCAATAATGGTTGGATAAAAACTTCTTGTTTCTAAAACACCTACAGCACCAGCTACTACATTGTAATTATCAGCTTTAACACAACCAATATTTTGTGTAGCATTGTATCCATTGATGGTTGAATCCCATGACAGCAGGTTACTTGTATTGGTTAAGGTCCAACCAACCGGTGTAAGTACTGAACTAAATTTTTCATTGATTCTTTGATTTGTTACCACTAGCATTGGAGTAGTTTGCAAAATTGGATTATTAGTAGCTATATTAGTAAAATAAAACGAACTTGTACCATTACAATTTGCTTCATATACTCTAAAATAATATCCAGTTCCTGCTGTCAAACCTGTAACAGTAGCTCCGCTACTAGTTCCATTATAAATTAATTGTGCTCCGGAGCCAGCGTAAATACTATTTGCTGTTGGTTCGATGCCATTAGTTGGACCGGTAAAACTATTTGTAGTATTCACATAAACCATTCTTCTCGTTCCATTGCCATTAGTCCAACTTAAATCTAACTGATTAAATAAAACATTACTAAATACTATATTACTGGCTTGAATAGTTGGCGCAACGCATGTAACATTGAAGGCATTACTCGAAAACAATCCTCTACCATGGGTGGCTGCAATAACCTGATTATCGGAACTTCTAATTTGGAGCATGTCAACCCTCACATTTGCCAGGCCACTATTGGAAGAAATCCAAGTAGGAGAAGTATTAGTCAAGGTAGTCGTTGCCCAAATACCTAACTCTGTGGCAAGTATTACTTCACTTCTATTTGTTGGATTGAATAAAGCCCAACGAACAGGCATATCGGGTAAATTCCCTTCTTTGCTAACCCAACTTGTACCTCCATTAGCGGTATACCAAACAGAGGTAACTCCATAATTAAAAAAAGTAACCAATAACTCACTTTCACTTGAACCAATTTCAACACATGAAATAGAACCTGTTGGAAAACTAAGTCCAGTAATATTAGTGGTGGTGGGAGTTCCATCAGCATTGGTAACTTTATACAATGAGCCCGATTCAGTTCCTACAAATAAAGTACTGGAACCAGTTGTATATGGCGATACTCGTATATGACTTGCCCATGTTGTTACTCCTGATAATGTAACTATTTGTGCCGTGGTTGGCGTGGTTGTTACACTTTTTATTCTATTTAAAGTTCCTGCTCCTCTGCATGAATAAAGTATGTTTAAACTATCATCGTAGTCGGCTGGATTAATAAATTCACCAGTACTTTGATCATTCGACAAACTGGTTCCAAATGAAGAACCACCATTTGTTGATAGAGAATAAGTATTATAAACATATGATACAATTTGATAATTACTATTTGTTTGGTCAATGAAACAAAAAGCACCATCACCTCCATAAACATCGTTGGTAGCATTTACTCCAGCTGCGGTAAATCTTTGCGTTCCATTGTCTTGTGCTCCTGCCAAAAATACGTTACTTCCTGATGTTGGGTGTTGAGCACAAGCATAAAACTGAGTCACGTTGTAATTCTTATTTCTCACCGAAATTACATTATTAGTGGCAGCGGTTGAAACAGAACTTGTATAAAAAATACCTCCATCGTTTCCAAATAAAACAGTTGATGAAGAGCCTGGTTTATAAACAATTGCATGTTGATCGGCATGCACCATGGAACAAGTTAATGTACTTAAATTATTATTATTGCTCCATTTAGATATTTGACTCCATGAAGTTCCTTCATTGGTGGTTCTAAACAAATCAATTCCACCAACTATAACCGTGTTTGAATTATTGGGATCAACTGCCATGGTTAAATCATACCAAGCTTGTGCCCTTGAAAAATCAGTGGAAGGAATTCCTGAATCTGCATCAACGGGTTTGGTGATGTTGGTCCATAAAGCACCACTATTCGTGGTTTTTTTCAAAACACTTACAGCACTGTTATTTTCTACAATTGCATAGATATAATTACTATCCGAAGGCGCACAAGCTAATTCTACTCTTCCTCTTCCATTAGTAACTGTTGTAGTGTTAGAAATCGTCCAAGTAGTTCCATCTAATGACGTTAATATTCGTCCTCCTCCCCTATCTGTTGAACTATATGGATTTGCTTTTGTTCCAATCCAAATTCGGTTATTGGCACTTATTTCTATATCAGATGCCACAAAATTATTTGTTGTACTTGGAACTACTGGCAATACTTGAGTCCAATTTGTACCACCATTAATTGAGCGCTGAAGCCCGGCCAATGTTGCTCCATGCCAAACTCCATTATAATATCCGCCATCAACAGCTGCATAAATAACACTGGTATTCGATTCATTTCTAACTACAATATCATTTACATAATAAAAAGTGGTGGTTGATAAAATTTGATTCCAAGTTGTTCCACCATTTATAGTTTTCCAAATACCAGCGCCTCTGCTTGCTCCAGCACCAAATCCTTCTCCAGTTCCTACATAAGCTATTTGAGAATTATTAGGGTCGAATGCAATGCATGAAATGGCTATATTATCCCAAAAATCATTTACTGCAATCCACGAAGAAGTAGAACTTGTAATATCGTTATTATACCATAAACCACCGGTAACTCCGCCCGCCCAAACTTTCTTTTGGGTTACATCATTTGGATCGTAAACTAAAGCTCTGGTTCTTCCACCAATATTGTTTGGCCCTCTTTCAGACCAAGGTGCAGCTGCATTTCCTGGATTAGTTTTACCCAAACTGGCTTTTTTCATTTGAGCCATAATAGCTACTAATCTTTCAGGCGCGGGTCTTTTCAAAGCAGGATCCATGGTTCTTAAAAAATCTTGCTCCCAAGCCAAATCGGGTCTATCAGCTTTGTTTTCGCCCTCCTCCTCTTCTCTTAATATTTCCAATTCACTTTTTGAGCGATTATTAAATGGATGTTCCTTTAAAAACAAACTGTATTGCTCCCTAGCGGTTAATTGTTTTGTTATTACTAATTGATTTACACTATTTTTATAAAATAAGCATACAGCAACTAGAAATAATATAATGGAGCCTATGCTAATAAGTATCTTTCTATTCATAAACTATTTTGAATTTTTATAATTATCGATGTTTAATTTTATTTTTTGATGATTATTGGTAACAATTATCCATGAAGGATAAAATTGATGATTCACAATCAAATCATCTGTTATTTCCTTAACTTGATTATCTTTTAAATCTGTTGAAAAACCTGGCTCTTGAACCGACTTCAAGTAATTAGCTTCCAATTCTAATAATGTTTCATTTTTTTTGTTGATTACAAATTCCATCAGCTTCCCATTTACATAAAACGAATCTATTTGCATATTTACAGATGCAATATTAGAAATATTTATTTTAAATATGATGCCTTTTCCTTTGCCCATAGCTGTTAAATAGGTGCTATATTTCGCATCCAATTTAAATGATTGATTGCAGATATATTTATTTTTTGGGGAAACACAACCCGAAAAATGAAACACCAACAAAAAAATAATTATTTGCTTCATTGGCATGCAATATAATCATTCAACACTAAAAAATTATTTTCACTTTTGATTATTTAAAATTTTCTTGTTCATTGAACTTTCTACATTAATCATTTAGCAAAATCAAATAAAAAAAATGTTTTATTCTTTTCTTTTTGTTGCTTTGCAATCAATAAATAAATAAATAAAATGAAAGTAGAAATTTGGAGTGATGTGATGTGTCCGTTTTGCTATATTGGTAAACGAAAGTTTGAAACTGCTTTGGCAAATTTTGAACATAAAAACGAAGTTGCCATTGAATGGAAAAGTTTTCAGCTAAATCCTAATTTAGTAACCGATATTAGTATAAATACCATTCAGCATTTGGCCGAAAGTAAAGGCTGGACAATGGATTACACGAATCAATCTATCAAGCATATAACAGATGTGGCTACCGAAGTTGGCTTACATTTTGACTTTGAAAAAGCAGTAGTTGCTAATTCATTTGATGCACACAGGTTATTGCATTTAGCAAAAAAATATAAGCTTCAAAACCAATGCAAGGAATTATTATTAGCCGCTTATTTTACTGAAGGTAAAAACACAGCCGACCATGATGTGCTAATAAATATTGGACTTCAAATTGGTTTAGATGCCTCAGAAATTTCAAATGTTTTGGAAAGTAATCAATATGCAGATGAAGTAAATAACGATATTCATCACTCACAGGAAACAGGAATTCGTGGAGTTCCATTCTTTGTTTTAGGGAATAAATATGCTATTTCTGGCGCGCAAAGCAGTGAAACTTTTTTAGCCGCTTTAACGCAAACTTGGAACGAAACTGTAAATATAAAATGACAGTCAAAAGGCCTATTGCCACCAAATAGCCGAACAATGGAAACATTACAGTAGCATTGCCAGTTTATTTTAATGGGAAAGTAAGGGTTTATAGTATTCTAAAATTCAATTCACTGACACTTCGCATTTTTGTCACTTCGAACTCCGAACTTTTTACCCTTCCATCAAAGCTTCCACATGCTTCTTATTAGCTAATTGTCCGCATGCTGCATCTATGTCTTTACCGCGGCTTCTTCTCACTGTAGCTTTTACGCCATTCTTTTCCAAATAAGCACAAAAAGCATCTATTTTTTTGCTATCCGCTTTTTCAAATTGACCGTCACCAGTTGGATTGTATTCAATAATATTAACCTTTGCAGGTACTTTTTTGCAGAATTTGAGTAATAATTTTGCGTCTTCCAAGCTTTCATTAAAATCTTTAAAGGCGATGTATTCAAAAGTAATTCTACTTTTTGTTTTGGCATAAAAATGTTGCAATGCTTTACCAACCGCTTCCAAACTATTGGTTTCATTGATGGGCATAATCAAATTACGTTTTTCATCACTGGCCGCATGTAGCGAAAGTGCTAAACGGAATTTCACGTTGTCATCACCTAGTTTTTCAATCATTTTTGCAATACCAGCTGTACTCACCGTAATGCGTTCATTGCTCATGTTTAAACCTTCAGGCAAAGTAATTTTTTTGATGGCAGCCATTACATTGCTATAATTAAGCAAAGGTTCTCCCATTCCCATAAACACAATATTGGTCAAAGGTTTTCCATAATGTTGATTAGCCCAATTTTTTATATGAATTACTTGGTCGTAAATTTCGGCAGGAGTTAAATTACGCTCCCGTTTCATGGTTCCTGTTGCGCAAAACTTACAAGTTAAACTGCATCCAACTTGGCTACTTACACAAGCTGTCATTCTATCTTCGGCAGGAATTAAAACACCTTCCACCAAAAAACCATCGTGCAATCGGAAACTACTTTTTATCGTTTTGTCGTCACTTACTTGTTTATCCTGAATTTTGATGTGATTGATACAAAATTCTTCATTCAATAAAGCTCTTAATTCTACAGAAAGATTGCTCATTTCATCGAACGAAATGGCCGATTTTTTCCAAAGCCATTCATACACTTGCTGACCTCTAAAAGCAGGTTGACGTTTTTTTATAAAAATGTCTTTTAACTCATCTAACGTGAGTTCACGAATATCTATTTTGTTCAATATTTTGAATGATAAGTCAATATTGTTTTGCTAAAACTTAGAATTCGTCATTGCGAGGCACTAAGCTTCCGACAAATCAGAATCACAGAGGGATTGCTTCTTACAACCATTGACATTTTAAAAACTAATTTTTAAATAAAACAAAAACCACATAGACACATAGAATACATAGCTTTTGTTTCAGGTTACTTTATATTTTATAGAAAATTATTCCATTAACAATGTGCGTTGGGTCGGCAAAAAAGCGGGCCAGCCCAAGCCTTGTGAGTGGAAGCATTTTTTTGCCTTGATTTTTTGTTTCTTTTTCATCTAAGGAAAAAGAAAGAAGAAAAAAAGGATTTGCTTTAATTTACTACAAACTTCTTATTTAAATTCAGCAATTACTGTTTTTCCACCTTTCACCACTTGGTTAAGGTTTACATTTATTTTGGTGCCTAAGGGCAAAAATAAATCTACACGAGAACCAAATTTTATAAAACCCATTTCTGCACCTTGTTCAGCTTGCTGTCCTTCTTTTACATACCATACAATTCGTTTTGCTAATGCTCCCGCAATTTGACGGAACAATACCGAAACACCATCAGCTTTTTCAATTACTGTTGTGGTACGTTCGTTTTCCGTTGATGATTTTGGATGCCAAGCTACTAAGTATAAACCTTTGTGGTATTTAAAATATTTTACGATTCCACCAATTGGATTGCGGTTAACATGCACATTGAATGGACTCATAAATACTGAAACTTGAATTCTTTTTTCGTTGTAGTATTCAGTTTCCATTACTTCTTCAATTACTACCACTTTTCCATCTGCTGGGCAAATTACTTGATTTTCATTTTGTGTAACTGTAACAGTTGGATTTCTGAAAAACTGAAGTATAATGACCAAAAATAACACTGATAAAAATAGAATGGAGTTGACTAACCAATCAATTTCGGTAAAACCAATGGCAAAATTTAAGGCAAATAAACCTATTAATGTAATAAGTATCGTAGCTTTTCCTTCTTTGTGTAGCATGTATTTAAAGTGTTTTGAATTGGCAAATATATAAAAAAAGCTGCTAATTTTTGATTATTTATTTCGGCTAGTTTCAATTTTAAAAAAAAGTAAATAGACTAACACAAATTAAAGTTAATCGTAAAAAATGACTTAAAACAATTAAGCTCTTTTTTGGTATATCTATTTAGACTAAATACAAATAGTTCAATATTTTTTTTAAATTTGCAATGCTAAACTTAAATAAAAGTTAGAAAATGTCAGATACACAGGAAGTTGATATAATTGATCAGGTAGTAAGCCAAGAATACAAATACGGTTTTAGTACTGATATAGAAATGGAAACAGCTCCAATGGGGCTGAGCGAGGATATAGTTAGGTTCATTTCTTCTAAAAAAAATGAACCTGAATGGATGTTGGAATGGAGACTAAAAGCTTACCGATATTGGTTAACTTTAGAAGAACCCAATTGGCAAAATTTTGATTTAAAACCAATCAATTACCAAGATATTATCTACTATGCTGCTCCAAAAGAAAGAATAAAATTAGATAGTTTGGACCAAGTAGATCCTGAATTATTGAAAACATTTGAAAAATTAGGAATCAGTTTATCAGAACAAAAACGCTTATCTGGTGTGGCAGTTGATGCAGTTTTTGATTCCGTTTCTATTGCTACCACTTTTAAAGACCAATTATACGAAAAAGGTGTCATTTTTTGTGCCATCAGTGAAGCATTGCATGAGCACCCAGAATTAGTGAAAAAATACATTGGCTCTGTAGTTCCTTACACCGATAATTATTTTTCGGCTTTGAATGCAGCTGTGTTCAGCGATGGAAGTTTTGTTTATATTCCAAAAGGTGTTCGTTGCCCTATGGAACTATCTACTTATTTTCGTATCAATGCTGAAAATACGGGACAGTTTGAGCGTACATTAATTATAGCTGACGATAACAGTTATGTTAGTTATTTAGAAGGTTGCACCGCTCCAATGCGCGATGAAAATCAATTACACGCAGCGGTGGTAGAATTAATAGCCATGGAAAAAGCAGAAATAAAATACTCTACGGTTCAAAATTGGTATCCTGGTGATAAAGATGGAAAAGGTGGAATTTATAATTTTGTAACTAAGCGCGGAAGTTGTGAAGGTGCACATTCAAAAATTAGCTGGACACAAGTAGAAACTGGTAGCGCCATTACTTGGAAATACCCAAGTTGTATTTTAAAAGGTGATTATTCAACGGGAGAATTTTTCTCGGTAGCTGTTACTAATAACAGGCAAATTGCCGATACCGGCACCAAAATGATTCATATTGGTAAGCATACCAAAAGTAGAATTGTATCGAAAGGAATTTCGGCTGGTAAATCGCATAATTCATATAGAGGTTTAGTAAAAGTAAATAAACGTGCTGAAAATGCTAGGAATCATACCCAATGCGATAGTATGTTAATAGGCGATAGAAGTGGCGCACATACTTTTCCTTACATAGAAATTAATAATAAAACTGCTCAAGTAGAACACGAAGCAAGTACCAGTAAAATTGGTGAAGATCAAATATTTTATTGTAACCAACGTGGAATTGGAACAGAAGAAGCGGTTGGATTAATTGTAAATGGTTTTTGTAAAGAAGTATTGAACCAATTACCTATGGAATTTGCAGTAGAAGCACAGAAGTTATTAGCGGTTTCACTTGAAGGTTCTGTAGG
Organism: Bacteroidota bacterium; assembly: GCA_947456185.1. Classification (GTDB taxonomy): domain Bacteria; phylum Bacteroidota; class Bacteroidia; order UKL13-3; family UKL13-3; genus JAAFJM01. The sequence continues at coordinate 10,714 of CANGPW010000070.1, forward strand.
ATAAAATAGTTTCTTAGTTTCCTAGTTTATAGTACTTAGTTGAAAAATATTTCAAATTTTTTAATTAATATTTAAAACTAACAAACTAAAAACTAAGTACTAAAAACTAAAAAAATGAGTAAAATTGATAGAATAGAAGATATTTTAGTTTGGCAAAAAGCTAAAAGCTTAACTGTTGAAATATATAAAGCTTCTAATCATGGCAATTTTGCAAGAGATTTTGGATTAAGAGATCAAATAAGAAGAGCAGCAGTATCAATTCCATCAAACATAGCTGAAGGATTTGGAAGAGGAGGAAACAGAGAATTTTTGCAGTTTCTATCTATCGCTAAAGGCTCTTTATTTGAATTAAAAACGCAATTGATTATTGCAAATGAAATAGGATATTTAGACAATGAAATATTTATCAAAATTTCAAATGATTCAGATGAAGTAGGCAAAATGTTGACTTCGTTTATGAATTATTTATCAAATTCGGATATTAAAGGAATAAAGTATAAAACAAATTAACAAACTAAGTACTAAAAACTTGGTACTAAAAACTAAAGATGTTATCAATAAAAGATTTAAAAGCAGAAATAGAAGGTAAAAAAATCCTGAATGGATTAAGTTTAGAAGTTAAAGCTGGTGAAGTACATGCTATTATGGGTCCAAACGGAGCTGGTAAAAGTACACTTTCATCGGTATTAGCTGGCCGTGCAGAATATGAAATTACAAGCGGAACTGTTACTTATGAAGGTAAAAATTTATTAGACATGAGTCCTGAAGACAGAGCCCGAGAAGGTTTATTTTTAGCATTTCAATATCCAATAGAAATTCCAGGTGTTTCAACTACCAATTTTTTAAAAACAGCTGTTAACGAAAAACGTAAATACTTGGGTTTAGATCCAATGGAAGCAACTGATTTTTTGAAAATGATGCGCGAAAAAATGGATTATATAGAAATGGATAAATCATTAATTTCTCGTTCGTTGAATGAAGGATTTAGCGGTGGTGAAAAGAAGAGAAATGAAGTATTTCAAATGGCAATGTTAGAACCAAAATTATGCATTATGGATGAAACCGATTCAGGTTTAGACATTGATGCTTTGCGTTTGGTTTCTAATGGTGTAAACAAATTAAGAAATAAAGACAATGCATTTTTAGTCATTACCCATTACCAAAGATTATTGGATTATATAGTTCCAGATTTCGTGCATGTATTGTATAAAGGAAGAATTGTAAAAAGTGGTGACAAAGAATTAGCAAAAGAATTAGAAGTAAAAGGTTACGACTGGATTAAACAAGAAGTAGAAGCTAATTCATAAAAATTCGAAATGTAAAATTCGAAGCACGAAATATTATAGTAAATAGTTGTGTTGAGTACAGAATTTTAATTCAAGAATTTTATTTAAAAATATTTCGAATTTTGTTATTCAGATTTAGAATTTAATAAAAGATGTTAATAGAAAA
>CANGPW010000071.1 GCA_947456185.1 Bacteroidota bacterium
GATGCAAATGGTAAAATATATAATCAAGAACAAAGAATTAGAAACTTACTTAAAAACGAAAAAGATGCATCTAAATTAAGCAGTAAACTTAAAGATGAGTTATCAAAACTTAAAGCATTACGCGATGAATATTTAGAAAAAATAGATGCTTTAATGATTGAAAATGGGACTTTAAAAGCACAAAATCTAGAGTTAACAAATGCTGTAACTGGTTTAAATGTAGATAAAAATAATTTACAAAAAACCGTTGATATTGCAAGTGTTTTAAAAGCAGAATATGTAAAAGTAGCTTCATTTAAAAAGAAAAATAATGGTAAATTAGTGGAAAGTACTTTGGCTAAAAGAACCAATAAAATAGAAGTTTGTTTAACTATTATGGATAATAAAGTTGCGCCTAAAGGCGACAAAATAGTTTACCTAAGAATAATTACTCCAAGTGGAAAAACATTGGCTGGAATTAACAAAGGTTCTGTAACAGTAAATGGTGAAGCCTTAGAATGTACTTCTAACATAAAAATAGATTATCAAAACGACAAGCAAAATATTTGTTTAGCATACGAAGGAGAAGAAAGAAACTTAGAAAGTGGTACTTATACCATTGAATTATATATTGACAATAACTTGGTACATGCAAGTAACTATGTATTTAAATAATACTATTAACATCATCATTTACAAAAAGAGAAGTAATGAAAATTGCTTCTCTTTTTATTTAAACACCATTTTGTAATTCCATGAAATCAATCTTTTTTTTAAGTATTTTTATTATTTGTTCCTTTTTTTCAATTGCACAAAATGCAATCGAAGTCAAGGTAATTGAAGGTAAAGTTATTAGACTTTCAAATTTCAAATCTAAATTTGTAAATGCAAGAAATGTGGATGTTTGGTTGCCTGAAAATTACAATAATCAAAAAAAGTATGCAGTTTTATACATGCATGATGGGCAAATGTTATTCGACACTAGTAATGCATGGAACAAACAAGAATGGGGAATTGATGAAGCAATGTCTGATTTATTCCATCAACAAAAAATAAAAGATTGTATTGTGGTTGGAATTTGGAATGATGGTAAAAATAGGCATATTGATTATTTTCCTCAAAAACCATTTGAAGCTTTAACCAAATCAGAGCAAGACACCATGTATTTGGCAAATAGACAAAATGGAAATTCGGTTTTTAGTGGTAAGGTGCAATCTGATAATTATTTAAAGTTTTTGGTGACTGAATTAAAACCATTCATTGATAAAAAATTTGCTACCAATAAAACTCCAGCAGCCACTTTTATTGCAGGTTCAAGTATGGGTGGTTTAATTTCTATATATGCGCTTTGCGAGTATCCTAATATATTTGGAGGTGCTGCTTGTTTGTCGACTCACTGGCCTGGTATTTTTAAGGCTGATAATCCGTTTCCAAAAGCTATGCAAGTTTATTTAAAAACGCATTTGCCATTGGCTAAAAAGCATAAAATATATTTTGATTATGGAACTTTAACTTTAGATGCCATGTATGAACCTTACCAATTGGAAGTAGATAAAATAATGGCGTATAAAAGATATTCATCTAAAAATTGGATAACTAAAAAGTTTGAAGGGGAAAATCATTCAGAAATAGCTTGGAGCAAAAGAGTAAGAATTCCACTTGAGTTTTTATTAAGAAAATAATTTAACATTATATTTCATTGGAAGTTAGTATTTCAATTGTAAATAATAACTAATACTTAAACATAAATAAATTGATTAACAAAAAAGAACTTTTTGAGCATTGTAAAAACATGCTTTTACAACGAATTGCAGATGGTGAAAAAGCCATGTTAGATGCGCAAGAAGCTGCCAATTCGGAAGAAAAAAGCAGTATGGGCGATAAGTATGAAACTGGCAGAGCCATGAGTCAATTGGCTAGAGACATGAGCGCTAAACAAGTATTTGAAAACAAGCAAGAGCTTGAATTTTTATTGAAATTAGAAAATGTAGTTACTACAAAAACTATTGTTCAAGGAAGTATTGTGATGGCAAATGATAAAATTTTTTACATAGCTGTTGGATTGGGCATTATCTATGTAAATGAAATAAACGTTACCGTTCTTTCGCCTAAAGCTCCTTTAGCACAATTAATGTTAGGCAAAAAAGCAAATGATCAATTTGAATTAAATAAAAAAGCTTTTTATATAGCAGCTATTTTATAGCTTTTTAAGTTATTTTTTCTTTAAAAAATCCAATGCAGCACCGTTAACACAATAACGCAAACCAGTTGGTTTTGGACCATCATCAAAAACATGACCTAAATGTCCACCACATTTAGCACACATAATTTCTACTCTTTGCATGCCAAGTGTTTTGTCTATAGAAGTAATGATTTTAGTGCTGTCTAATGCTTCAAAAAAACTTGGCCAGCCACAACCTGCATCAAACTTGCTTTCACTTTTAAAAAGTTCATTACCACAAGCAATACAAGAATATGTTCCACCGTCATAATGCTCTTCCCATTTACTTGTAAAAGGTCGTTCCGTTCCTTTTTTTCGCAACACATTATATTGTTCGGGGGTTAATTGGGCTTTCCACTCCGAATCGGTTTTATTTACTTTAGTTGAATCGTCTTTCATCTGGTTATTGTTGTTTAATAATGCTTTGTCTGATTGTTTGATTCCCGCATTGTAATTGCAAGATGTAAATGCCATTTGGCAATAAATCAAGCTCGTTAATAGTAATAACCTGCTTACCTTGATTAATGTTTTTTGATAATTTAAATAATTCATTTCCTAAAATGTTTTTAATAGTAATATTGCTTAAGTTTTCTTGTTTTGATTCAATATAAATTCGTATTTGATTAATAAATGGATTTGGAGAAATTTGCCATGCAGCATTCATTTCTTGTGTATTACCAATTCCAGTATTATCAATTGCAATACTATCAATTTTGCTATAATTATAAGCAGTATCTAGCCCAATTTGTTTCAAACGGTAATAAAATTTTACTTTTACATTACTTACAAATGGTAAGCTATCGGTAAACGAATAATTTGTTGGCAACACACTGTTCCCAATACTTTTTACCGAACCCCTATTTTCCCAATTATTGGTATCATTCATTGAACGTTCAATTTCAAATTGATCATTGTTTCTTTCACATTCAGTTTTCCAAGTAATTAAACTTGTTTTTGAATCAATTAATTGAGCAGCAAATAAAACTAAATTTAACTTTTTTAAACTAAAACTTCCAACAGTTGGAGAGGTAAAATATTGTGCCGTTTTTTGATAGCCATTGAACTCGAAAATAGCAAAATAATATATTGAAGTAGCCTTACAATTTGAAATGTTTACAGTGCTTCCCATGCCATTATAAACAACAAAATTATCTGCACCAATTTGATCGCCAACTCCTAAATCTGAATTAGCAATATATTCAAAACTATCAACTGGAATTTCGTCAACAGGAGCATTGGCTTTTACCAAAACTATTCGCCTATTTCCGTTACCACTTTGCCATTTTAAATTAAAAGTTATTGGCGTAATGCTAGGCAATTCAACTTTTACATTATTAGAAACAATGATTGGTTTATTTGGACAATTTCCGCCCCAAATTCTTTGTACAAATTGCGGACTATCAATAAAAGGATTTCGGTTTTGCTGGTATCCATAAATCGCATTATTTCTGTTTATTTCCTTCAAACTAATTGGATCTTGATTATGCCATTTTACCATTAAATCTATTACCCATTGGTCGTATACTGGGAAAGAATTACCTGCTAAAATTTCATTGGCATTGCCATTATTTTGCCAGCCGGCAATTAAATTTTCGTAGCGAGTGGCCATATAAAAATAAGTCCTTGCTAAGTCGCCTTTGTATTCATCAATAGGTTCAAAAACAATTCCTGAATAACCTGGAAAAGTATTTGTGCCTAATTTTCCACCTTGCAAAGAAGTAAAAGTTGCAATTGAAACCTCACCATAAGGATAATTATTTCTTTCCCCATTTACTTTTCCATCAGTTGGATAAATATGAAACATATCGCTTACCATTGGCGATGTACTACCAAACCAACTTTGCGGAAAACTATGTTCGCGGTTATAACAATCGCTTTCTTTTGAATAACTACCACATTGATTAGTTCCAAATGTAAAATCGTAAGGAGTTACTCCACAAATATTAGTAGAATAAATATCCCAAACTTTGCCATTATAAAAATTATCGGTGGTACTATAGGTATTCCACAAACCACTATAAGAAGAAACTGAATGTCCAGATATTTTATTATACAAAGCTGTTTTTAATTCGGCCCCATTTAAATCAGTTGTTGAACTATAATAATTACCATTTGCAGTTGGAATATTCCAATTGGTTGAAACTCCACTTACAGCTATGTATATATCATTTGCCCCAATGCTTTTTATATTTATAGCTCCACTTACATTTCCAATTACTGATGGAGATAATCTTACAAAAACTGTAGTATTTGATAATACTCCACTATCAATATTTAATAAAATTGGATTGCTCGTATATTGACTTACACAATTTGTAGCAATTTCAAATGAAGCAGCAGGTTTAATTATTACTTCATTGGTTAAACCGCTTCCACTGATGGTAAATTTTTGGGAAGTTGTTGCTAAATTAATTATACAGTTTCCAAAACTTGGCAATGAAGAAACGCTACAATAAAGGGTTTGAGCAAATAAATAAGAGGGAGCAATGGTAATCATTGCTAAAATGAATCTTTTCAAATTTTTAAATAATAAGTTTGTAAAGGTATTGACAAATCAGTATAAAAAGGGGATATTTTTTAAAATTATTCTCCCCTAATTTTATACTTCAGTTCTTGAAGTTTTGTTTCTAAATAATTGGATTCACGTAACTTAAACCATATTGGTTTACTATAAAACTTTGGATTCAAAAAAACGTTCACATAAACAGCTCCATTTTCATAGCTGTTTCCATACCAATTTTCAACTAAATAATAGCGTTGAGGCATCGTAAATTCTGCATTTACGTTTGATTGTAATAAGGCAGGAATTGTGTCTAAATTTACCTCATTTAAGGACGATATTTTCAATCCTTTTTCCATATTTAAATAACGAATATCAGCATTGGAACTGATAGGTGCATAGGAATAAAATGAAATACTATCAAAGTTTGTTTTTAACTGCTGTTCTAACTTAAAAAAGTTGCGATATTGGAGGTTGGTATCCGCAATTACTTTACCTGGATAATACATAAAATTACCAATCAGCAAACTTGTAAATACCAAACCAATGACCCAGTTTATATTTTTTTGATTGCATGCATTCAGTAATAAAATAATAAGCATAAATTGGCTAATCATAAAATAACGGTGACCAATGGTATTGTATAAAAATACAGCCATGCAAATGCTATTTACTACTAAAATGATGAGGCTGTAAATCAATAATTCTTTGTTCAGCTTTTGCTTGAAAGCAAAATAAGCTAGCAAAACATAAACCGTTAACATGCCATTGTCAACTAAGCGCCAAATAATTAAAAACACACTTTGAATAAATTGACTGGCTCCTTTTATATTGTTATGTTCAGTATAATTAGGCGATAAAAAAGCCCAACCAAAATGGTTTTGATGTACATATAACCAAATTATTAAAGAAAAAATTGCAGGTAAAAAAAGAAGTAATCCATTGGTAATAAAAGTTGAAAAAGTATTTTTATTTTGATAAGCTTGGTAACAATAAATAAAACCAAAAGACAAGAGGAAAAAGTTGGCCTGTAAATGTGTTAATTCCATCAGAATGCTAAACAATACAAAAGCTTTAATGTTACTTTTTATTAAATAGTAAAAACATAATAACACCAACAAATAAAACAAAGGAGTGTTTAACAACAATGCTTGTTGTGCAACAAAAATGGAATACATTCCGGCTAATAATGTAGCAATATTTGCATTGGTTTCATGGGTATAAATCAATGCGATTTTGCGTGTAACAACTAAAATATAGAAACAAATTATTAATATTATTGCATGACTTACCCAAAGTGATTTACCTAAAACGAACCAAATACAAGCCAATAAATAAGGAAATAATGTTGGATGACCAGGGTCAAAATTAGTGGGATACCAAATGGTTTTTAAATTGTTTTCGTAAATATTCAAAGCCGCTCTAGCTGAAGATGTAACAGCATCGCCATGAAAAGGATCGTTTTTTACAATGAAAAACAACATCAATTGCAAAGCAGCAATCAGAAATAAAATATATTTGTTAAAAAATTTCTCCATTTAATTTTTACTGTTAATTATAACTTGTAAAACTATAATTTCGCAAGGTGATAAAAACACTACAACAATATAAAAATTTAAGCATATTTATTGTTGCTATTCATTTAGTTTACTTTTTAATAGCAATTTTCTTTGGTGGAATATTCACCATTGATTCGCCAGGTTATTTGTTTCAAGCCAATAATTTGGTTAAATTTCATAGTGTTTATGCGGGTGATTATACCATTAATTTACTGCCTGATTATTTTGCTTTTCGTCCGCCTTTGTATGCTGTTTTTATAATCGTTTGCAAGTTTTTTGTTAATTCTAATTACAGCGTTTTATTAGTTCAAAATGTATTGGCTATAATTATGTTATTTTACGTTATTCATTGGCTGGTTCAATTAGAAGTAAAAACTAAAGTTTTAAATATCATTATTCCAATTTATTTGGTGTTTTATCCAGCTCATTTTGTTTATGCCAATACCATTATGAGCGATACTATTTTTGAAGTATTCACTTTTGCCTTATTTTACCAAACTTATCGCTTTTATCAATCACCAAATTTGAAAAAAGCGATTTTAATAGGCTTCATCATAGCGCTTTCACTTCTTACTAAACCAGTAAGTATTCTAATTGGGTTATTGGTTTGTTTGGTCTTATTATTTGTAAAAAATTACAATAAAATTTACATCGCTTATGCTTTAATATTACCTCTCATTGCCTATTTAAGTTTTGGCTTTGCAGTAAAAAAAGAAACAGGATATTTTCAATTTACCAGCATGAAATCGTTTGTGGCTGTCAGGTGTTTGGTTAAATATTCAGCTTCCAATGCTTTTGGAGCAGATTATGCCGATAGCCTATGCACTGCAATGGTTAATGAAGCAGATGCACAAGTTACTATTGATAAAAGATTTGAATATTTAGACAGTTCTTGCAATACATTTATTTTAAATCATAAGTTAGCATTTATAAAAGTTTATGTCAAAGGTTGTGTCACTTTTTTATTTGATCCTGGACGATATGATTTGTATAAATTATTCAATGCCAATGACGACAATGCGCTTGGAATGTACCAAACTTTACAGCAATTTGGAATAAAAGCCATGCTAAAATTCTTATTTGGGTTAAACTTTTTGGGTTTAATTGCTTTGACATTTTTAGCCATTTGGAATGTCATCGTTGTAGTTGTACTTATACTGTTTTTACTCAAAACAAAATACTCCATTATTCTTAAAATATTGATTGCAGTTTTTGTGTTTTATTTCTTGTTAACTACCGGTGTTTTGGGCGTTTCGCGTTACAGAATCCATATTTTCCCTATGTTGTTAATGGCATTTGTATTATGGGCAAACCAATCATTTATTTCCCGCATCCCGATTAATCGGGAGCTGAAAAGCGCTTAAAAAATATTATATAAATGATTAAAATAAATTCTCCATTTGAACAACTGCATTTTGATTTATTTGAACAGAAGAAAATTCAAGTATTTTTAAAACGCGATGACTTGATTCATCCATTTATAAGTGGAAACAAATGGCGTAAACTAAAATACACTTTGCAAGATGCAGTTCAAAAAAACAAAACTCATTTGGTAAGTTTTGGTGGTGCTTACAGCAATCATTTAAATGCATTGGCTTGTGCTGCCGCAACATTTGGTTTTAAAGCCACCGCTTTTGTGAGAGGTGAAGCAATTTCAAATCAAATGTTGGCCTTGAATAAATTATGGGGAATGGAATTAATTTTTGTAGATAGAACAGCTTTTAAAAACAAATTAGAATTGTTTGAAAAACATTTTTCAAATGACCATCATGCTTACTTTATAGATGAAGGCGGAGCTGGACCATTTGGCGCAAAAGGTTGCGAAGAAATTGTTACGGAATTAACCGAAACTTACGATAAAATATTTTGCGCTGTAGGAACGGCAACTACATTGCAAGGAATTGCACAAGCCATAAAAAATATAGGATTACCAAGCAAAGCCGAAGGCATTTGTGTGCTAAAAGGTGCTGAAGGAATTGATGCAAATTTGAAAGAAAATGAATTAGAAGATTACTATAAAATTCATCACCAATTTCATGAAGGTGGTTATGCAAAAACCAATCCTGAATTATTTGATTTTATCAAACTATTTGCAAGCCAAACAGGTATTTTATTAGACCAAGTTTATACAGCCAAAATGATGAAGGCAGTTTTTACTTTAGCACAGCAAGATTATTTTGAACCCAACTCCAAAATCCTTTGTGTGCATACTGGGGGATTATTGGGTTTGTTAGGGGTTTTGAAGTAAGAAAGATTATTTCATTCTACTCCCCTATCACCACTCTTTGAATCAATTGTTTGCCGGTTTCGGTTTGTATTTTTACAAAATAAATTCCAGGTTTAATGATCGATAAATCCAATTTGGTTTTGTTGTTTGATTTATTCATTATTTGATTCAAAATTGTAAAACCCAAAATATTGATTAAACTAATTTGTGCATTTTCATTCTCTAAATCAGTTTCTATAATTAAGTAATTTTTAGCTGGATTTGGATAAATTTTTGCTTCAAAACTTTTAGTTATCAAATCATCGTTTGCAGCTAAACTAATTTTGCCGGAAATATTACTTTTATAAAATCTAAATCCTCCACGTTGGTTACCAATAATTACTTCAGGACTTGAATCATTGTCAATATTTGCAACGCTTACACTGGTATAAACTCCTTGCATAATGCTATCGGTTTTTACAGCTGCATCATCTTTAAAAATACTAGCAAACCTGCGCGCTTTAATATTAGGATTGGATGAAACATCGGTATATAAAATAACGCTTTTGCTATAACTTCCAATCAAAGCTTCAAAAATTCCATCATTATCTAAATCACAAATAAAAGGAGTTGCGTTTCCATAAGAATCATCGCGAGATCGAACATTTATTTTTCCTAAGGAATCAATGGTTGGCGTAACACTAAAATTTGCTTGAGAAATAGTTCCATTATTTTGGTAATAAGCCAATGTTCCATTGCGTTTCCCTATTATCAAATCCAATTTTCCGTCATTGTTTAAATCAATTAATTGTGGAGCAATTTCAGTTCCAGCATTGATACTGAAATAATCACTGTCACGCTTGGCAAAGCTAATATTTGTTCCTGTTGAGGTATTTTCAAAATAATTTAAGTAGCCATTGTACCAACCAAAAACTAAGTCTTTTTTACCATCACCATTTAAGTCTCCAAATGTAGGCGTAACATTGGTAAAAGGTAAGCGAGTATTGGCCTGAATATTGGCAAAATTAGTATCAACTAAACTATAAATAGGATTGGTTTTAGTTCCAATATTTTTGTAGAAATATAACAAATCTAAACTATTTTTTGTGCTTAAATAATTTCCTTGCGTGGCTACAATAATGTCCAAATCATCATCATTATCTATATCTACAAAAACCGGTTTTGAATTTCCTCCTAAATCAATCATTTCATCTTGCAAAAAGTTTTCTTTTACAAAACTAAAAACTGGTGCAACAGTATTATTTACCGCCATGTTTTTATACAAACAAACATTATTGGTATTTTTAACAGCTGCAGGTTCATTGGTAGTTATTATCAAATCAGTAATGCCATCATTGTCAAAGTCTTTAAAGTAAGGAGAAGGCCATACCATGTCAAATGGGCGATAGGTGTTTCTAGGAAAAATAGTGTCTTCAATAATAAATGAATCACGACCTAGTTTAGTTAATTCTTTGCCATTTTTAGCATAGATAAGAGTTGGAATAATTCCATCACCGTATATAAAATCTTTGTCACCATCACCATCCATATCGAATGTAGCAAAGGAATTACTAACATGCTTTCCGCCTTTAAATAAATAACTTGTGGGCAAACCAAAATTATAACCATGCGATACAACTTTATAATTAAAATGACCCCAATTTAAAGCTTTTAAATCAAATGAAAGAGAATCACAATTGTTATTTCCAATAGGCCTTGTACATTCAAAATAATTAAAATAATTAGACATGGAAGGTGATTGTACAATATCTAATTTACCATCATTATTAATATCATCAATAACACCTAAATCAGTTGAAACAAACTCTATACAATCTTCATTTCCGTTAAAAATATGTGTGATACAATTTCCTTTTTGTTTAAATGAAAAAGTATTGCCTGTTGATGTATTTTGAAAATATCTGATTCCATTTGATGTAACAAATTCGCCTACATTTAAAGTATAAGCAGGACCAGAAGCTGTGAAAATATCTTCTTTTCCATCGCAGTTATAGTCTAATAATTTTAACCATTGAGATATTGGAGGAAAAATATTTTCATATTGCGGAGCATAAACCCAAGCATTATTTTGCCATAAATAAGTAAAAATTTTATTGCCAACGGCATCAAAAACTACTAAATCTTTTTGGTTATCATTGTTCAAATCCATTTTATTGAACTGTGGTTTTTGAAATCCACTCACAAATGGATATTTTAGGGTATCATTACTATTTTGCTTTAAAAACTTAACATTATTTGATAATGAAAAATATACATTTTGAGCTTCACTTTGAAAGTTTATAAACATTAGTGCAATAAATGCAAATAGTAGTTTACGCATAATTTATAGTTATTTGTTGTTTCAAAAGTAGAAATATAATTATACAGTTTTTCATAATATTTTATTAAAATGAATATATCCGAATTACATGCGTTGTTTTTAAAGCACCCAATTATTTGCACTGACACCAGGAAAATTTCTTTTGGTTGTTTGTTTTTTGCATTAAAAGGCGATAAATATAATGCCAATTTATTTGCTAATGAAGCAATAAAAAATGGGGCTGCATATGCAATTATTGATGAGAAAGAATTTCATTTAAACGAAAAAACTATATTAGTAAATAATGTTTTAGAATCACTTCAACAGTTGGCCGCTTTTCATAGAGATTCTTTAAAAATATCATTAATAGCAATAGTTGGCAGCAATGGAAAAACCACCACCAAAGAATTAATTACAGCAGTTTTAAAGCAAAAATACCAAGTAATAGCAACACCAGGAAACTTTAATAATCATATTGGTTTGCCACTTACCATGCTTCAAATTACAAATAAACATGAAATTGCAATTATAGAAATGGGCGCAAATCATGTGGGAGAAAATGCGTTTTTATGTGAAATAGCAAAACCGAATTATGGTGTAATTACCAATAATGGAAAAGACCATTTGGAAGGTTTTGGAAGTATGGAAGGCGTAGCCCAATCGAATTCTGAATTGTATTATTATTTATTAAAAAATAATGGAATTGCATTTGTAAATGCAAATGACGAATGGCTAATGAGAATGGCCAGACAATTGGAAAATAAAATTACTTATGCTGCTAATTTTGAAGGAAGAAATGGAGCAGCACAAACGGTTTGTTTTGCTAATAATTTACAACCAATCATCAACTTTCAAATTGATAATAATAATGAAAGTGTTACTGCAAATTTAAGTGGTGATTATAATTTTGACAATGTAACAGTTGCAGTTGCAATGGGTTTGTATTTTAAAATAAACCCGAATGAAATTGGTAAGGGAATAGCCAGTTATTTTCCAACAAATAATCGGTCAGAAATTATAAAAAAAGAATTCAATACCATTTATATGGATGCTTATAATGCAAATCCCAGTAGCATGGAAGTAGCTTTAAAAAGTTTTTCGGCTATGCCATTTACCAATAAAACTGTAATACTTGGCGATATGTTTGAATTAGGAAAATATGCGGATGAAGAACACCAAAATATGGTAGATTTATGTGTGAAATTAAATCTTAAAAACGTGTTCTTATGTGGTGAAAACTTTATGAAAACAAAAAATATTTTCCATGCTTTTAACACTACAAATGAGTGTAAAGAGTTTTTAAAAACTAATC
>CANGPW010000072.1 GCA_947456185.1 Bacteroidota bacterium
TACCTTTTTTACTCATTTTTCAAAACATTTCAGGGTAAATAGCCCTGTTGATTGACTTTATATTTTATTAAAAAATTACAAGATTGAAAAGTTGGAATATTACTATCTATTAATAACAACTTTGTAATCTTTCAATTTTTACAACTTTGTAATCATTAAATAACAAATTCTGCTTTAAATAAATCTCTGTTTGGATTTACACACATAACTGGTACTGATCCTTCTGCATTTACAATACGTTGAGCATAAGTATCAATTATGTATTCTGAAAGACCTTTGTCTTCTGATTGAGTCATTATCATAATTAAATCTGCTTGACTATATTCAGCATATTTTAAAGTTTCTTCAGCAAAATCACTACTTGATTCATCAACTTCTTTTACAGTAAATTCTATACTGTTTTCAATAAAAATATTTTCAACTTGACGAAGATTAGCAATCATTTTATTATTTAAAAACTCATCACTTACTTTATTATATATAATATTAATAGTAGAATGATAAGATTTAGCTAAATGGATGGCCATTTTAACTTTTTGTTTTGATTCAACACTTAAGTCTAAAGGAAAAACAATGTTTTTATAAGCGTTGTTTGCTCTGGCACTTTTAACTACTATAACAGGAACATTACTGTAATTAATAACTTTACTTGCATTTGTTCCTAAAATACGTGTAAAGCCACTTGCACCATGTGTACCCATTATGATACAATCACATTGAAATTCTTCTGCAGTTTCAATAATTGTTTTATAAATTCTACCTACCCTAACTTCTGTTTTACAATGAATACCATATTTATCAAATATTTTTCTAGCCAATTTTTCTAACTCAGGCAATGTTTTTTCACGTGCTAAAGTTTCTTTTTCTTCATTGTTTCCAAAGTTAAATAACGAAGTTAAAAGATATTCTTCAACTATGCATAAAAGCACTAAGTCGTTGTCAAAATGTTTAGCGGCTTGAGCAGCATGTTCTAAAGCATTTAAGCTAATTTCGCTAAAATCAACAGGAACAAGCATTACATTTTTTTTTATTTGTGTCATTGTATTAAATTTCTAAATTTTTAGTTTACAAATGTAGTTGTAATATTTAATTTTCTAAATATTAATTAACCAATTGGTCAGCACCGGAAATAAACCAAGTTCTTTCATGCTGAATATAACTTGTTACTCTCGATTGCTTTAGGCTAAATCCTTTTGGCACTAATATAAAAGCAGTTCCTTTATTAATTAAAACTTTTTCTGATTTAAATGCCCTCACTACATTGTGGTGATGTAGCAATTTGCCTGCATTTTCACCCGCTGTTACTTTGGTGTAAATATCATTTTCAACTAACGCAAAATTGATTATCAAACTATCTGTATTACCAAAAATTTCATAATCAATAATTACTGTGTCTTTATTGGTTTGATAAGCATTTATTTTTAAAAAATTATTACTTGGCCTAGCTAAAGTTTGTTTAATAAAACTAGCAATATTTTTCTTATCCGAACCAGGTACAGAAAGAATTCCATTTAAAAAGCTTTGAGGTGTGTACATTGGAATATCTTTCATTTTTCCAATATAATTTATTTGCCTTACGGTGTTTAAAGAATCACTGTATTTGTCAACCCAGCCACTTCTGTTCCATACATCCACATGAAAATCAATTACATAAACAGGTTGTTCAGCGCTATCTGCTACATGAATTAATTCACCTAAAAATTTATCAGCATCTGGGCAACTACTACAACCTTCAGAGCTAAAATTTTCAATTAACACAACAGGCATGAATGCTTTAGATGCAGGTTGCTTAAGCAATTGACTAAAACTTATTTTACTAAAAAAAAATAAACAAATTACTGAAATTACAAGTTTATAAATTATTTTATATTTCATTATTAATTAAAAATATTTTGTCAAAAATAAATGATTGTTTGGTTTAAAAAAGGTATTATTTAAATTTAGAATGATTAAAATTTAATGTTTTAGTTGCGTTGAATAATTGGCAAATAAGATACGTTTTTTTTATTGGGCAATTAATATAATAATCAAAGCTTTTTGTTTAAAGTGAGTAAAAAAAATTAATTGTCGTATGTAATTTGCCTAACAAAAAACATTTTATTCACAATGTTTTGAAAGGTTTGGAGATGTTAGTGTAATAATAGCATATTGCAGGATGCAATTTAAAGGTTCCATCAAATCAAAATTACCTAAAGCCAATACAAGTATTTTTGCTATAATGACAGCATTAGCTAACGAACACAGTGCAATTAATTTAGCTCAAGGATTCCCTGACTTCGAAGTTTCTACAAAATTAATAGAATTGGTAAACAAATATATGAAATTAGGCATGAATCAATATGCGCCAATGCCTGGTTTATTAAGTCTACGCGAAAAAATTGCCCAAAAAACATACGATTTATATTCTGCTCAATACGATGCGAATTCAGAAATTACAATTGTTCCCGGAGCTACTCACGGAATATATGCAATTATGAGCGCCATGATTAGAGAAGGAGACGAAGTGATAGTTATAGAACCTTGTTATGATAGTTATGTTCCAGCTATTGAATTAAATGGTGGTCGCGCAATTCATGTAGAGTTAAAATTACCCGAATTTAAAATTGACTGGAATGAAGTAAAAAAGTTAATAAACTTTAAAACTAAAATGATTTTAATAAATACTCCTCATAATCCTACTGGAAGTATTTTAAACGCACAAGATTTACAAAAATTGGAAAAAATAGTACGCGATACAGATGTAATAATTTGTAGCGATGAAGTATATGAACACATGATTTTTGACAAAGTAGAACACCAAAGTGTAGCACGTTTTCCTGCATTGGCTGAACGTAGTTTTATTATATCATCATTTGGAAAAACTTATAGTACAACAGGTTGGAAAATGGGTTATGTTTTAGCTCCAGCAAATTTAACTTTAGAACTACGCAAAGTTCATCAATTTATGGCATTTAGTACCAATACACCCATTCAATATGCCATGTCAGAATTTATGGATGACAAAAGTATTTACTCAGAGCTTTCTGGATTTTATCAAGAAAAAAGGGACTATTTTAAGAAGCTTTTAAAAGGTTCAAATTTTAAATTTTTACCTTGTCACGGTAGCTATTTTCAATTATTGAATTATTCGAAAATTACACAAGAAAAAGACACTGATTTTGCAATAAGGTTAACAAAAATAAACAAGATTGCAAGTATTCCTGTATCAGTATTTTATAACAAGCAAACAGATAATCAACTACTACGTTTTTGTTTTGCAAAGCAAAATGAAACATTGGAAAAAGCAGCAGAAAAGCTAATGAAAATCTAAATCATAAATTAAAATATGACCACAACCGATTCGTTAAAAATTACATTGATTCAAAGCAACTTGTTTTGGGAAGATAAAATTACAAATATTAAACAATTTACCAATAGAATATTTGATATTACGGATCATACTGACTTATTTATTTTACCTGAAATGTTTTCTACAGGTTTTACTATGAACAGTAAAAAACTAGCTGAAACCATGGATGGGTTTACTGTAACTTGGATGAAAGAAGTGGCAATGGTAAAAAATGCAGCAGTTTGTGGAAGTTTAATTATAACTGAAAACAATGAAACATTTAATCGATTTTTGTTCGTAGAACCAAATGGAAATGTTCAGTTTTATAACAAAGCACATTTGTTCAGAATGGCTGAAGAAAACAAGTATTATTCATCAGGAATTGAAAGAATAATTATTGAATATAAAGGATGGAAAATTGCGCCATTTGTTTGTTACGATTTAAGGTTTCCGGTTTGGTTAAAACGCACCGAAAATTTTGATTATGATTTAATGATTTTAGTAGCAAGCTGGCCGGAGAAACGTGTTGCACATTGGCAAATTTTAACACAAGCAAGGGCTATAGAAAATCAATGTTATGTAGCAGCTGTAAATAGAGTTGGTGAGGATGGAAAACAAATAAATTATAATGGTCAAACTGCATTATTTAATCCACAAGGAAAAATACTTAATGAATTAACGCATGAGGAATTTGAAACTACGTTTACCATTCATTTACCAGAATTAAGGACTTACAGAAAAGCATTTCCTGTTAACTTAGATGATGATAATTTTGAAATAAAATTTTAAAAATTTCAAAGCAACTTTTTATACAAATAAACAATCAGAAGAAATAATAAAAACAAATCGAAAAATGAATAAAATTATTGTATTTACACTTTGTATTTTGTTGCAAGGAAATATTGCAATTGCACAGAAAAACAAAAAAAATAAAAACACTCCAATTATAGAAGAAGTTATAGCACCAGACAAATATTCCAAATTTGTATTAGAAGAAAAAGAATATGATTTTGGTGTAGTAAATGAAAATGGCGGTATGTTAATTCATAATTTTTCAATTAAAAACACAGGAAATATTCCTTTAATTATAAATGACATTCAACCTGAATGTGGATGTACAAGAACTGAATGGACGACACAACCAATTGCTCCGGGTACAGTAGGAAATATTAGAGCAATATTTAACCCAGCAGGGAGACCAGGAGTTTTCAGAAAAGCAATTACTATATTTACAAACACCGAAGTAGAAAAATCACAAGTATTTGTTAAAGGAAATGTAGCACCATCAAAATATCAATTTAGCTCAACTTACACTTTTCAATATGGTTACACAGCAGTAAATAATAATACTTTTAATTTTAACGTTTTAAATACAAAAAGTGATAGTGATTATTTAAGAATGTATAATTTAAGCAATAAAATTTTAAAAATTACACGCATAGAAACGCCACCAAACATTGAGGTAAAAGGTGCTTATTATGAAATGAGACCGAATACTGATATTGAATTAAAGATAAAATTTACACCAAAAAGCAAAATGGATTTTGGAGAGTTTAGTCAAGAAGTTAAAATTTATACTAACGATGATTCATTCCCTGTAAAATTAATTTATGTGAACTCTAAAATAAAGGAAGATTTTTCCTATTTAACACCCAAAGAATTAAAAAAAGTACCTAAATTTACGATAGATAGATTATCACATCATTTTGGAGATATAGGTTATAAAGACAGCTCAATTACCTATTTTACTATTACAAATAAAGGTAAAACTGATTTAAT
Source organism: Bacteroidota bacterium (assembly GCA_947456185.1). Taxonomy (GTDB): domain Bacteria; phylum Bacteroidota; class Bacteroidia; order UKL13-3; family UKL13-3; genus JAAFJM01. The sequence goes on from CANGPW010000072.1 coordinate 5,108, forward strand.
CATTAGAAAGGTAAATCGATCATGTAATTGTGTAAATGTAGAATTAGAAAGCATGATCATTAAACCTAAGCAGAAAGTAAAAATGAAACTTGATTACACCTCGTTTAATGTGGTAGGTATAGATATAAGAGGTATAAAATTAATTACTAATGATCCCAATAATCAAGAAATAAATATTTCTATGAGTGCAAATATTGTAAGATAATAAAAAAAGTAAAAGTATATGTTAAAAAAAATAGTATTCGTAGCAGTAAGTTTTATTAGTGGAATTGCCGGTTCGTATGTGTTTTATAAAATGTATTCACCTGCAGTATTAGTTCAAGATTATACTAAATCAAACGAAAACAATTTTGAATCGGTAAATTACAAAGGAAGTTCAATAACAAATTTAGATTTTGTTAAAGCATCAGCAACATCTACACAAAGTGTAGTTTTTATAAAAACTTTAAGTAATCAACAAAACTATGTTGACCCTCAATTTGATTTCTTTAGTCAGTTTGATTTCTTTGGTCAACGTGGACCAGTTGCTAGTTCTGGAAGTGGAGTTATCATTACTGAAAACGGTTATATTGTTACCAATTATCATGTAATAAAAGGCGCAAATACAATAGAAGTTATTTTAAATAATAAAAAACAATCGTTCCAAGCTAAATTAATTGGAAGTGATCCTTCAACTGATATTGCAGTTTTAAAAATAGAAGCAAAAGCATTGCCTCATATTATTTTTGGAAATAGCGATGATGTAAAAATTGGCGAATGGGTTTTGGCAGTAGGTAATCCATTTAACCTAACATCTACCGTAACTGCGGGAATTGTTAGTGCTAAAGGAAGAAACATCAATATTGTAAATAATCAGTTTCCTATTGAATCTTTTATACAAACAGATGCAGCTATTAATCCAGGAAATAGTGGCGGTGCTTTGGTTGATTTAGAAGGCAGATTGGTTGGAATAAACACTGCTATTTCAAGTCAAACCGGTAGTTATATTGGTTATGGATTTGCCATTCCTTCCAATATTGTTTCAAAAATTATTAAAGATTTGATTGACTTTAAAGAAGTTCAGCGTGGTTACACCGGAATGGACATTGCGGATATTGATTCTCGCTTGGCTCAAAAACTTAATATTAGTAATAATTTAGGAGTGTATGTAAGTTCTGTTTTGGCCGAAAGCCCTGCAGATAAATCTGGTATTAGAACTGGTGATGTGATTGTGAAAATTAACGATAAAGAAATTGACAGCAAAGCCATTTTTGATGAATACATGGCATATATGCGTCCGGGAGATAAAGCTAAGTTTACTTTTTTAAGAAATGGAAAAGAAACTGAAGCAACATTTAACTTAATAAATAAAGAAGGTAACACCGCCATACTTAGAAAAGGAACTATTACATCTGAATCTTTAGGTGCCGATTTCCAAACATTGCCTAAGCTAGAAAAAGATAAATTAGGAATAAAAAATGGTATAAAAATATACAATATAAAAAATGGAAAAATAGCTAATATCGGTTTAAGCGAAGGATTTATTTTGATAGCTTTAAACAAAAAACAATACGAAAAACCTGAAGAATTAATTGCCGATTTTGAACAACTGCGAGGACAAGTAGTCATGGAAGGAATAATGCCAAACGGAAGTAGAATGGTATTTAGTACTTATGTTTATTAGAAGATTAAAATAATTGAAAGATTTAAAAGATAAAAAAAAGCGAATTGAAAATTGATAAAATCCGTTACAGTTTTGATATATTTTTTTATATATAATTATTTAAAATTGTTAGGTTGCAGATGGTTATTGCCAATCAAAAAACGAAACATTGTTAATTTTGCAAGTTTTTTTTCGTGAATTCAAATTTGTTGTATTTACATTTTGCCAAATTAATAAATCTATATTTGCGCAGCCAATGAGAAAAACCTTTGTATTGAATCTAATAATAATGATGGGTATTAACCTGCTCATTAAACCATTTTGGATTTTAGGAATTGATAGAGCTGTTCAAAACCGTTTGGGTTTTGATGCCTACGGGCAATATTATATTCTTTTCAATTTTGTGTTATTGCTTTCGGTTTTATTAGATTTTGGAATAGCCAATTATACCACCTCTAATTTAGCCAAAAATGCTAGTTTATTAGAAAAACAGTTCTCTGCTTTATTCACAGTTAAGTTATTGTTTTCAGCGTTATACATAGTATTAACCCTTATTCTTGCTGTCGTTTTAGACTATGACCAAAGTGTTTGGTATTTGATTTTAATGCTTGCTATCAATCAAGTAATATCTTTTTTCCATATTTATTTCAGGAGCAATGTTAGCGGATTACAACTTTTCAAAACAGATTCTATTTTATCTGTTTTAGATAGGTTATTAATGATTTTATTTTGTTCAATTCTATTATTCACCAATCTTTTTGAATTGAATATTACTAACTTTATTTACGCGCAAACACTTGGTTATTTGATAAGTGCGGCCATATCTTTTTCATTTATTCGCACTAAAATATCTAAAGTTAAACTGGTTTTTGACAAAGTTATACTTTGGGATATTTACAAAAAAACCGCGCCTTATGCATTACTAGCTTTGTTAATGACACTTTACACCAGAGTTGACAATATTTTAATTGGCAAGCTTTTACCTGATGGCGATTACCATGGAGGTATTTATGCTTTAGGTTATAGATTGTTGGAAGCAGCAAACATGATGGCTGTTTTAGTAGCCATGCTTTTACTTCCCATATTTTCAAAAATGATTGCAGAAAGACAAAAGTTAGCACCTTTAATTAATACTGCTTTAGGAATACTTGTTGCGCCAAGTTTAATATTTGCAATTGCTTGTTTTTTCTTTCAAAATGAAATATTGGTAATGCTCTCACCAAAGGCAAATAACTATGCTACACAAGTTTTTGGTTGGGTTATATTATGTTTTATTCCACTTTGTTTTATGTATATTTTTGGTTCATTGCTTACAGCAAATGGTTCACTAAAAATATTAAATATTTTAGCATTCATAGCATTGATTACAAATATTGGTTTAAACCTTTGGTTAATTCCAAAATACCAAGCTTTGGGTGCTGCATACGCTGCAATAATTACCCAAACATTTATTGGAATTACCAATTGCTTTTTTGCATATAAAGTTTTAAAAATTTCATTTGACAGAATTGTATTCATGAAATTATTATTACTTTTTGTCTTACTAATAGTAACCGCTGTTTTTTGTAAAACATATACTATTTCACTATTTGCTTCGTTAGGTATACTTAGTAGTTTAGGAACGCTTTTAATTTTTGTTTTTAAACTGTTGGATATAAAGCAGCTAGGCAGTTTAGCTAAAAGCAAATTCAATTAAAACTTTACACCTAAATATATTTTTATATTTTTGACCTAATAATTTAAAAAATGAAAAAAAATAAAAGAACATACTACTTTGAATTAGTTGATGTAGTAAAATTTTTAATAAAATATAAAAAGCCGCTAAGCATTATATCAGTTGGAGCGGGAATAGCAGCAATCATTTTTTCAGGGCCTTGGTTTATAAAGCCTTTGTATAAATCTACAGCCATATTTTATCCTTCCACCAATAATTCAATTTCTAGTGCATTACTTTCTGATACGAGAGTTAAAGTAAAAGATCCTCTAGAATTTGGAGAACAAGCCACAGCGCAACAATTTATTCAAATGTTGGAAAGTGACAATTTAAAGAGCAGGGTAATTACCAATTTTAAATTGCGTGAGCATTATAAAATTAATGAGAACGATGGAGAGAAAAACTTTAAAATGGGGAATTTATACAAAAAGCACATCAGTGTAAAAAAAACTGCATATGCTTCAATTGAAGTAAATGTGTTAGATGAAGTTCCAGAAAAAGCGGCAGAAATTGCAAATGGTGTAGTTTTACTTTTAGATAGTGTGAAAACTGATATTCAAAAGCGAATTGCTTTACAAGCATTAGCAATTATTGAACAACAATATAAAAACAAAGAAGCAGAAGTAAATACCATTAAACAAACCATGCGCGACTTAGGCGCAAAAGGAGTTTACAGCTTTGAAGAGCAATCGAAAGCTATTACAGAATTAGCAGGAAAAGGCGGAAATCAAGCTTATATTAATAAGCAACAAGCAAGTTTAGCTCAGTATGGAAGCGAGGCTATTTCATCGCAAGAAACGTTGGTTTTAGAGTTAGAAAAATTAAGTGAATTACGAAAAAAACTAGAACAAGCAAATGTAGATGTAAGTGCTAATTTAAGTAATGTATTTATCCTTCAACAAGCTACCACTTCTGAGAAAAAAGCATATCCTGTTAGATGGCTAATTGTAGCTGTTTCCATATTCGGTTCTTTTGTTTTAGGCTGCATCGTTTTGCTTTTTACAGAAAAAATAAAACAAATAAATATCAACGCATAAGTTTTGGAGTTAAAACAAAGTCAGCATTGGTTTTATGGCATTGGTATTGGGTTCATTATACTTAATATTATTGCTCTATGGCTTGGTTTTGATTGGTTAAGCGTATTGCCTTTTGTAGTTTTAGTATTAGTTGCAGCTGTTTTCCGCTCCGATTTATTAATTTTATTTCTCTCATTTATCATTCCACTTTCCATTGAATTCGATAATATTGGCGGTGGTTTAGGAATTAGTTTACCAGATGAGCCTTTATTAATTTTACTAACTGCCACCGTACTTTTCAAATTTATTATTGACAGAAATTACGATTACAGAATCTTTAAACAGCCTATTGCCATTGCCATTTTAATAAATCTAGCATGGCTAATTTTTGATACTTTTTTTAGCCAAATGGTATTGGTTTCTGTAAAATTTGTTTTAGCCAGAATTTGGTATGTAACTACTTTTTATTTTTTAACTGTTGTATTATTTAAAAATATAAAAAATATTCATGCTTTTTTATGGTTACATATTGCAGGGTTAATCATTGTAGTTTTTTATACTTTTGTGCAACATGCTAAATACGATTTTGCTCAAATAGTTTCATTTACCATTAATCAACCTTTTTATATTGGACATGGAGTTTATGCCGCTGCTTTGGCGTTTTTTATTCCTTATTTATTGCTAAATATAATTTATGCTTTCCGACTTAAAATTCCAACTTGGTTGCTAATAATTACCGCATTTACATTATTGGTTTTTGTATTAGGCGTTATATTAAGTTATACCCGAGCTGCTTGGATTAGTTTAGCTGGAGCTACTGTTTTGCTTGGTTTGATTTGGTTAAATATTAGATTCAAAGTATTAATTATAGCGCTTTCAACATTGGTGTTTTTGATTTTTGTTAATAGCGATGAAATTATTTATAGACTTTCATTGAACAAACAAAACAGTTCTGAAGGATTTGATAGACATTTAGAATCTGTAAGTAATATTAACAATGATGTTTCAAATTTAGAGCGCGTAAATAGGTATGTGGCAGCTTTAAACATGAATAAAGAAAGGCCCATACTAGGTTTTGGACCAGGAACTTATTCTTTCACATATGGTGTTTATCAGGAGCCAGAATATGAAACAGCAATTACTACATACTTTGGCGATAATGGCACATGTCATAGTGAGTATTTAGGACCATTGGCCGAAAGTGGTTGGTTAGGATTACTTACTTTTTTAGCCATTATATATTTAGCTTATCGAGATGGCTATCAAATTATTTTTAAATCAAAAAACACGGAAGTTAAAATATTAGCTATTTCCATTTTAGTTGGTTTAAGTACTTTCCTCATTCATGGCTTTTTAAATAACTATAGCGAAACTGATAAAATAGCGATTATTCTTTGGGGCAGCTTTGCAATTATTACCGCATTAAAGCAATATCATTTTGATTTGCCTGAAATTGCATCCTAATAAATTTTAATAAAACTAATTGCATATTATTTTGAGATTAGTCTAATTATAAAATGTTTGTTTGTTTATTGTATTTAGTTTCTTTATTTTTGAAATAAAAAAATTATGGCTCAGCTTATAGATATTGAAAAATTGAACACTCAAGAAAGGCTTGAATTAGCAAATTATCTATGGGATAGTATCGAAAACACAAAGAATGAATTTATTATTTCTGATTGGCATAAAGAAATTCTTGAAGAACGAATTGAGAACAAAACTTTAGACTCCAATAAACTAAAAACTTGGGATATGCTAAAGTTAGAATTAACTCAAAAACATAAATTATGAGTTACGTAGTCCTTATTGAAAAGGATGCTGAAAAAGACATAGACGAAATAATTGCTTGGTACGAAAAAGAACAAGCTGGACTTGGAAATTCATTCATTAAATATTTTGAATCAGCGATTCGTATTATTGCTAATAATCCAAATATTTTTCAAGCTGTTTATAGAGATGCAAGACACGTAATGCTTGAAAAATTCCCCTATTCAGTCTATTATTATATAAACGAAATAAAAAAAGAAATTATAATTTATACTGTTATTCATCAGCACAGAAATCAAAAAATTTGGAAACGAAGAACAAATAAACTAAAATAAGTTCATTGTAATAATCTTGATGCAGGTGTCGCTTCGCCTAAGCAACAACAATGTAAAAAATTTGATTTTCAAATTTACTTCAAACTTCTATCCAACCAATCAAAGAAAACTCGTTGCCAAAGCACACTGTTTTGAGGTTTGGTCACCCAATGGTTTTCGTCAGGGAAATACAAAAACCTGCTAGGAACACCTTTTAATTGAGCAGCTGTAAATGCTTCCATTCCTTGTCCTAGTGGAACTCTAAAATCTTTTTCGTTATGAATTACTAACATGGGCGAATCCCAATTTTTTACAAATTTGTGAGGTGATGCATCAAAGTTATTTGGGTGTTCAGTTTGACTCCAATATGGACCTTTATTATCGTTATTGGCAAAGTACATTTCCTCGGTGGTTCCATACCAACTCTCCATGTTAAACATGCCACA
>CANGPW010000073.1 GCA_947456185.1 Bacteroidota bacterium
GTTGATAGACGATGGACCATTGTTTTCTCGTCATTGCGATCATGCCATAGCATGAGAAGCAATCTCTTAAAACAACCAACTATTAACTAATCCTTTGTCTTACGGTTTCGTAAACTGCTATTCCCGCAGCTACACTTACATTCAACGACTGAACGCCTAATTCCAAAGGAATTTTAGCCATTTCTTCGCATTTTTTCAATATTTCTGGACTAATTCCTGTTTCTTCATTTCCCATAATAATGGCAACTGGAACAGTTAAATCTATTTCATGAAAATTCTTCTTCGCTTTTTCGGTACAAGCAATGGTTAAAACACCACTTTGATTCAATAATTCTAAAACAGTTTTATAGTTTTTTTCACGGCAAATAGGAATATGCATGAGCGCTCCAGCAGAAGTTTTTACAGCATCTTCATTGATGGGTGCATTATCAGCAGCTGGAATTACAATGGCGTGAACTCCAGCGCAATAAGCCGAACGAGCAATGGCTCCCAAGTTTCTAACATCGGTAATTCTATCCAAAATTAGTATAAAAGGAGTTTTACCTTCATCAAATAATTGTGGAATAATGTCTTCAATTTTTTGAAAAGCAATTGGCGATAAATAAGCCATGACTCCTTGATGATTTTTTTGTTGAAGAAAAGCAAATTTTTCCTTTGGCGCGTATTGAATTGGAATATCCTGTTGCTTACATTTTTTTAGAATTTCATTAATGATTTCGCTCTTTGCAGTTTGCTGAACTATTACTTTATTAATATCTTTTGCTGCCAGCAATGCTTCTAAAATTGCATGTTGGCCATATATTAATTGGGTGGTATCTATAGGTTTTGGATTGCTTTTTGGGTAAAATGCCATAGCTGCAAAGTAAAGCATTTTAGTATTAATTCTTTTTTTAAAATTCAACTAAAATTCTATCATTGTGAAAGTTTAATAAATAACTCTAATATGGTTTCAAATATTGTCATTTGTTCACAAAAACACCGAGCTGTTTTAGCTCAAATAGGAGCAAGCACTTTTTACGATTCCTACAAAGACGAAAATTCGGAGTCGGATATGCAAGCCTACATAGCAAATACTTATACCATTGAAAAACTCGCAATCAATTTAAAGGATGAGAATATTGTTTATTTTTTGGCTTATAATGAAACCGGAGACATTGGTTATGTTAAACTTTTGTTGAATCAAACCAACTCAAAATTGGAGGGAAAAATTGCTGAAATTGAAAAAATATATGTTCGAAAACAGTTTCATGGAAAAGGAATTGCGCAGCAGTTAATGCAGTTTACCATTGATTATTGTAAACAACAACATTATCAAAATATTTATTTAGGAGTTTGGCAGGAAAACCACAAAGCTTTGAAATTTTATAATAAAATGGGTTTTAAAACCTTTGACATTCGCACGTTTCAGCTTGGTGAAAGACTATGTGATGACTATATGTTGAGTTTGAGTTTGTAAATCTTTAAATCCCCATCAACTTTAATTTCATAATGGCAGCTACGCTCATGCTATCTGTAATGGTGCCATTCATTACCATTTCAAAAGCTTCGGCAAAAGGCAATTTCTTCAACTGTAATTGTTCGGTATCTTCAGGCTCTGCTTGTTTTTGAATTAAGTTTTTTGCTATATAAATAATGGCTAATTCATCACTCACCGAATTGCTCAAATGCATTTGTAATATTTCTTTCCATTCACTAGCTTCTAATCCACATTCTTCTAAAAGTTCGCGCTTTGCACTTTCAATGGGTGCCATGCCTAATGTTCCACCACCTTCAGGTATTTCCCAGCTGTATTTATTTATTGGATATCGATATTGACCAACCAGCCAAGTATTGTTATTTTCATCTAAGGGAATAATGCCAATGGCCAAGTTTTTAAAATGAACTTTTCCATAAATTCCATTGTTTCCATTTGGGTTAATTATTTCATGGTGTTCTACTTCTATCCAATTATTGTCGTAAGCAGTTTTTATGCTTTTGGTTTTCCAAGGATTTAGTTTTTCGTCAATCATTTCTTGTAATTTTTACTGTTTTACCAAAGTTTTCCAAATGACTCCGCGTTCATAAAATGGCTTACATTCCTTGCATTCGGTGTTTATGGTCGTATAAATTTTAAGCGTATCTTGATTAAATAACCAAATAGTAATTTTATTCTTTTTAGTTTTAGGATTACTCAATTCCATTAAATTTTCTTCGCTTTTATCAGCTGTTTCATCGTTTATAAAGGTTTGATAGGTTTTATATTCCTTGTCGCCTTTTACATCGTTAAGGGCTGAAAATGATATTTTCTTTTTTGTTTTTAAATCAACAAAAGTATGTTCAAATAGTCTTTTGTTAATTTCATATTTCATGGCTGGTAAATGCAAGTTTGCTTTTACTATTGGGTTATTTGTGGCCTTAATAAAATAAAAAGTTTTTTCAGCGGCCGAATCATAATACATTAATTTGTTTTCGGGAGTTAAATACAAATTGCTGTGAGGCATATGTGAAAGGTGATGCAATGAAATTTCCGTTTCAGAAATACTATCACTTTTTGTGTTCCAATATTCATAATCGCCATTAACAATGGTTACACTATCGGAATGTGGTTTGATAATAATTTCGGAACAAAAAAACTGTTTGTGACCAATGATACTTTTAGTGGAATCTGTGTAGTTTAATAAGCTTTCTAATAGCCAATTACCGTATATTTCTGTTTTAACTGCTTCAGTTTTTGGAGCATTATTGTTGCCACAACCTTGAATAATTATAACAAAAAGTACAGCAAAAATATTTATATTTTTTATTTGCATTTATTTTCAATTAATTAGGTCAAAAATACGATTGATTTAATTGAAAACTGTTATACTTTTAAACAATTAAATTGTCAATTAGCCTGATATCTCCACAAAAAACAGCAGTTAAAATGACAGCTTCCTTGTAATTTTTTGAATGGCCATTCAATGTTGTTAAATTGGTTCTATTGCAAATTTTAAAGTATTCAATCTTTAAGCTTTTTTGTGTTTCAATTATTTTTTCTGCAGCCGCAATTAAGTTTTCAATGGAATCATTGCCCCAGTTTTGTTTGATATAAAACATTGATTTTGAAATAGCTAAAGCCTGTGTTTGTTGCGCTTCGCTCAATCTAGCATTTCTACTACTTAAAGCCAATCCTGAAGTTTGCCTAACCGTGGCTTCTATGTTTAATGTTATTTTTGGAAAATGTCTGTTTATTAATTCTTGAACAAGTAAACATTGTTGGTAGTCTTTTTGACCAAAATAAGTTTGATGTGGTGCTATCATTTCAAATAACCTAGAAACAATGGTTATTACCCCATCAAAATGGCCAGGGCGTTTTTCACCTTCTAAAACTTGAGTAATTTCGCCATAATCTTCTGTGTTTTTTGCTTGCCCATTTGGATACATTTCCAAAACACTTGGCATAAAAAGCACATCACATTTTACAGCAGCCAAAAGTTTCAAATCGGCACTTGCATTTCGAGGATATTTTTCTAAATCTGAAGGATTATTAAACTGAGTTGGATTTACAAAAATACTGCAAATTGTGAGGTCAGTTTGAGCCTTTGATTTAAGAATTAATGAAATATGTCCTTGGTGTAATGCTCCCATTGTTGGAACAAATCCGATGCTTTTTCCACTACCTTTTTGGTTATTTAGGTAAGTTTGAAGTGTTTTTATAGTTTTAAATACAATCACTTAGTTTTGATTTACAGCGTTTTGCCTTTTTTGGGCAATTTTTTTGTGGCAAATATTAATCAATATATTAACATTATCGTAAATTTGCATACTTTTTTAAAAAAAAGTTATTTAGTATGGCCAAGAAAAAAGTTCTTTTTGTTTCGTCTGAAATGACACCTTATTTGCAAGTTACCAATGTTGGAGAATTAGCAAGAAGATTGCCACAGGCAATTCAAGAAAAAAACAACGAAATTCGTGTATTAATGCCACGATTTGGTTGTATTAACGAAAGAAGGAATAAACTTCACGAAGTTGTTCGTTTATCAGGTATTAATATTACCATTGACGACAACGATAACCCGTTAACAATTAAGGTTGCATCGCTTCAAGAAGCTAAAATGCAGGTTTATTTTTTAGATAACGAGGATTATTTTCACCGTAAATTTGTTTTTGCTAACGATAAAAATGTTTTTTATAATGACAATGATGAACGTACCATTTTCTTTTGTAAAGGTGCGCTAGAAACAGTTAAAAAACTTGGTTGGCAGCCCGATATTATCCATTGCCAAGGTTGGATGACAAGTTTAATTCCATTGTATATTAAAACTATTTACAAAGACGAACCTGTATTTAGAAACGCAAAAGTAGTATACTCCGTTTTTGAAAATCAGTTTGAAGAAAACTTAGGAAAAGATTTTGCCCGCAAAGCTGGTTTAAACGAAATTGATACCAAGCAAGTGGCTACTTTAGCTAAATCTGATAGCAATTCTTTATACATTACTGGAATTACTCATGCCGATGCAATTGTTAAAGCCAGTTCTGAAATTGATGCTGAAGTAATTAAATTTATTAAAAAGCAAAAAGGTAAGTTAATGCATGAGCATGTTGAAGGTTCTTATGGTGATGATTACAACAATTTGTATGATGAATTATTGCAAAGTCAAGTTTAAAAACCTAGCAGTTATCAAAAATTTTATCCTAGTTCTAAGTGCAATTGCGCTCATGTATTCATCTTGTAAAAAAGACATCAATACACTAGCCGTTGGATTTATTAATCCTGATTCAAGTTTTAATTCAACTCAGGAATCTGTTTTTCTTAATTCCTATACTACCACTATGGATTCGTTGGCTACTCACCAACAATCTTTATACATTTTAGGAGCTATCAATGATCCAATTTTTGCTAAATCGCAAGCCACTATTTTAACAGCTTTTTCTATTCCTAATAACGCAGCTTCATTTTCATTAGGCGATTCTGCTAAGGTGATAGTTGATTCTGTTGTTTTGCAATTAAGAATAGGAAATGATACCACCTATATTGGCGATATAAACGCCATTCACGATATAAAAGTGTATGAATTAAATGAAAGGTTAAGTGATACTTCCGCCATATTTTCTAATAAAAATTATTTAAAATCTAGTAATGTTATTGGAACATTTAATACTAAATTTTCACCAAGCGATAGTATAAAAAATACTTATTTGTATACCAGTACAGTAATTCCAGCGTGTATGCGCATAAAAATGAGTGATGATTTTAAATTAAAAATACAAAATCAACGAATCTTTTCACAAAGTAGTTTTTATGATTTGTTTAAAGGTTTTGCCATTGTTGATGAAAGTAATTTTGGACCATATGAAGGTGGTTTTTGGTATATGAATTTAAACTCTGTGTATACCAATTTAGTAGTTTATTATAGAAATGATACCACGCATTTAAGAACTGAATTTCCAATTCAATTTGCTAATCCTAAGTATAATAAATACGTAAATAATAGCTCGTTTTTAACTCAAACAAATACTACTAAATTTACTGCTAATCAACAACGAGACATTGCTTATTTACAATCTATGGGGAGTACAAAATTAAGAATGTTTATTCCTGATTCTGTTTTAAATAGACTTGCGGCTTCGCCACAATTAGCCATTCAAAAAGCTGAAATTGTAGTAAAAGCTTTAGGTGGATTTGACGATAATAATTTTAAAATACCGAACCAAATTACATTAGTTTCTACTGATTCATTAGGTAGAAGTGTATTAACGGTAGATTCCTATTCTGAGAATTTCTTTTACCTAGGTGGAAGTGTAAAAAATGGTGAATATCGATTTAACATTGCCCGTGAACTGAATTTTTTATTAACCAATTTAAGAAATGGTTTTGGTAATAAGCATTATGGTTTAAGTGTGATCGTTCCAAATAGTACATATGGTTCTATTTTTCAAACTTCTGCCAGAAGAGTAGTTTTAGACACCAAAAATTTACAACTAAAACTTAATTATACGGTTATAAAATAATAGTTAAAGAATTAATAGTGATAGTTCAACTAAATAAACAAGTTAGTGCTAACCAAATTAGCAGTATTCAATCCTTTTTAAAAGAACAGGACATTGATTATATATACCAAGATTTCAATCATCAGATAATCATTCCTGCTTTAAAAAATAAAAGTTTGTTGAGCCAATTTGATTTCATTTCACAATCAATAGAAATCACAACTCCTTATCAGCTTTCATCCATATTATATAAAACCAAATCTTCATTTGACATAGATGGAATTGAAGTTGGTGGAAATGATTTAAATTTAATTGCTGGTCCATGTTCAGTAGAATCAGAAGATCAAATTCACGAAATAGCTGAGTTTTTAAACAAACAACAAATAAAATTTATAAGAGGTGGCGCCTTTAAACCACGCACTTCGCCTTATAGTTTTAGGGGTTTGGGAAACAAAGGTTTAAAATATATTCGCGAAGCGGCCAATAAAAATAACCTGCGTGTGGTAACTGAATTAATGGATTTAAGTAACCTTGATGATGTATATAACCATACCGATATTATTCAAATAGGTGCTAGAAACATGAGTAATTTTTCATTATTGGCGGAGTTAGGTAAAACTAAAAAGCCCATTATGTTAAAGCGTGGCATGAGTGCCAAAGCAACAGAATGGCTTTTGGCTGCCGATTATATTTTGAGTGGAGGTAATGAAAATGTAATTCTTTGTGAGCGTGGTATTAGAAGTTTTGATATGCAAAGCCGCAACGTATTTGATTTAGGTGTTATTCCTTTAATGCAATCGCTATCACATTTGCCAGTTTTTGCCGATCCAAGTCATGGTGTTGGTAAAGCTGCTTTTGTAAATAAAATGGGATTAGCCGCTATTGCAGCTGGTGCTAACGGATTAATGCTTGAAATTCATCCTCATCCTGAAAAGGCATTAAGTGACGGTGAACAAGCTTTGACTTTTAATGAATTTGAAGCGTTTTTAAATGCTACAAAACCTTTGCTTTCAGCAATCAACAAAAGTGCTGATTTTATCGAATCAAATAATATTTTAAAATTACAAACTTTATTATAATATTGTATTAATTATGTGTGGAATTGTAGCTTATATAGGTCATAGAGAAGCCTGCCCAATTATACTTAAAGGGTTAAAACGTTTGGAATACCGCGGTTACGATAGTGCAGGTGTTGCATTACTAGATAACAGCAAAGAATTTAAAGTTTATAAAAAAACCGGTAAAGTTGCAGATTTAGAAGGTTCAATTGGCACTCAAAGTACAACTGCTCATACTGGAATGGGTCATACTCGTTGGGCTACTCACGGTGCACCAAATGATTTAAACGCACATCCTCATTTAAGTGGAAATGGTGAATTTGCAATTATTCATAATGGAATCATAGAAAACTATGCTACTTTAAAAGAAATGTTACTTAAACGCGGACATGTGTTTAAGTCGGAAACCGATACGGAAGTTTTAGTTCATTTAATTGAAGAAATTCATAAAAATAATAACGTAAGTTTTGAAGAAGCGGTGCGAATGAGTTTAACTCAGGTAATTGGTGCGTATGCAATTGTTATTTTAAGTAAAAATACCCCCGATTATTTAATTGGTGCTCGTAAAGGAAGTCCTATGGTATTAGGAATTGGCGAAGGCGAACATTTTATTGCCAGCGATGCAACTCCAATTGTAGAATATACAAGAAATGTAGTTTACCTGAACGATGGCGAAATAGCCATTATTAAAGGAACAGAACTAACCATAAAAACAATAGATAATACCATCAAAACTCCTTTTATACATGAGTTAGAAATTAACTTAGAAAGTATTGAAAAAGGCGGTTATGAGCATTTTATGATGAAAGAAATTTTTGAACAACCTCGTTCTATTCTTGATTCATACCGTGGCAGAATTCAATTAAGCGAAGGTATTATAACCATGGCTGGAATTGATAAGTTTGAAGATAAATTTAAAAATTTAAAACGAATTATCATTGTTGGATGTGGCACTTCATGGCATGCTGGTTTGGTGGGCGAATATTTATTTGAAGATTTTGCTCGAATTCCCGTTGAAGTAGAATATGCCTCGGAGTTTAGGTACAGAAATCCTATTATTGATGAAAACGACTTTGTTATAGCAATATCCCAAAGTGGTGAAACTGCTGATACATTAGCTGCTTTAGAGCTAGCAAAAAGTAAAGGAGCTACTATTTTTGGAATTTGTAATGTAGTGGGTTCTTCTATTCCTCGCTTAACCGATGCTGGAGCATATACGCATGCTGGACCAGAAATAGGGGTGGCTTCTACCAAAGCATTTACTGCTCAGGTTACCGCTTTAACTTTAATGGCATTGTCTATTGCTCAAATTCGTGGATCGATAACTAAACATCGTTTCCATGAAATGATTGCTGAAATAGAAACCATTCCTGCAAAAATAGAAAAGGTTTTACAAACCAATGAACT
Organism: Bacteroidota bacterium; assembly: GCA_947456185.1. Lineage (GTDB taxonomy): Bacteria > Bacteroidota > Bacteroidia > UKL13-3 > UKL13-3 > JAAFJM01. The sequence goes on from CANGPW010000073.1 coordinate 8,415, forward strand.
GATTAAGGAATTGGCTGTTAAATTTAAAGATGCTAGAAACTTTTTATATTTAGGTAGAGGATACGGATTTCCGGTGGCTTTAGAGGGTGCTTTAAAATTAAAAGAAATTTCCTACATACATGCTGAAGGTTATCCTGCTGCCGAAATGAAACACGGACCAATTGCTTTGATTGATGAAGAAATGCCAGTGGTATTTATTGCTACGCAAAATAATAATTACGAAAAAGTAGTTAGCAGTATTCAGGAAGTAAAAGCCAGAAAAGGTGTGGTTATTGCTATAGCAACCGAAGGCGATAAACACATTGCCGAAATGGTAGATCACGTGATCTATATTCCTGCTTGCGAAGAATCATCATTGCCATTAATTGCTACTATTCCTTTACAATTATTAAGTTATCATATAGCAGTATTACGTGGCTGTAATGTAGACCAACCGCGTAACTTAGCTAAAAGTGTAACCGTGGAATAATGGTAAAAATCTTATAAAATAAAAAACAAAAAAGGCTTCAGTAATTATTGAAGCCTTTTTTGTTTCATAACTACTAGTAGCCAATTATTTTTCTGCCTTTTTCTACTATTTCCGCTTTCTTCTCTACTTCTACTTTCATTTTATCTTTAAATTGTTGGATTTTTTCAGCAATTTCTTCATTATGAGTACCTAAAATTTGTGCGGCTAAAATACCTGCATTTTTGGCGTTATTAATGGCTACAGTTGCCACTGGAACTCCTGCTGGCATTTGAACAATAGATAGCAATGAATCTAAACCGTCCATGGTTTTTAGTTTAACTGGTACGCCTATAACCGGCAATGTAGTAATACTTGCCACCATTCCTGGTAAATGAGCTGCACCACCTGCACCTGCAATAATTACTTTAATTCCACGGCCTTTGGCTTCCTTGGCAAAACTAAACATGCGGTCGGGAGTTCTATGGGCCGAAACAACAGTTATTTCGTAAGGAATTTTAAATTCGTCTAATACATTGGCAGCCTCTTTCATGATTTCTAAATCACTATCACTGCCCATGATGATGGATATTTGCTTCATATTATTTTGTAGTAAATAATTTTAGATTGATGATTGCGAAAGTAACCATTTTTGGATAAAAGTTACTTTTTAGTAAAACCTAATTTATTACCTCGCTATCATTTTTAACCAAACAGCTTTCCAGTCTTTCCATTCAGCAGTGTCGGTTAAGTTGGAATTATGCCAAATGCTAATGAAAGTTCCGTTTACATTTTTAACTGCCTGCTTCAAATTTTCAATCGCAATTACGGCTTCATTGGGTGTAAATGCTTCAAAGTTTTTTAAAGTTACATCCATTACACAAGGCGAAAAAACTTGTAATGAAGTAGCTATGTTTTCACTTAAATTATAAAAATTAAAACCTTTGCACGTACTTGCCCTAAATCCAATTTTATTGGCGTAAGCCATGGTATAATCGTTTAAAATATTGGATTCAATCAAGAAATTATAACTGTTTGGTAATTTAAATTTCAGGTAATGAAATCGGCTGTTTTCAATTGGTTGATTTGAAATTTTACTTAAAACATCTTTTTCATTTTGCAGCATTGTTTTTATAGCATTGGCATGATAAGAAGGATGAACGCCAATTTGGAATTTGCTGCTTATATGTTTTATTAATTGCTGATAAACGGGGCTAGTTGGTAATAAATTTTTATCGTGTTGCCCAATTTTTTTGGCTACCAAAAAAAAGAATATACTGACTACTTTTTGCTTTTCTAATTCGTCAAATATAAAATCGTATGTATCGTATTCATCCATCAACGATTTGTTGAACATTTTTATTAATTCAGTAAAGTTAAAGCGAAGCATGTTTCTAAGTGCTTTTTTATAAAACCTAAATTTACTCAAACCTTTGTATTTGTATGCAAAATCAATGTCAAAGCTATGGATTTCGTGGTATTCACTTAAGGTATAATTTTTTTCTGGATATTGTTTTTGAATGATGTTACCCAACTCTATTGCCCAAATATCAACCAAAGGAATTTGAAGAAATTGGTGTTTATAAGCCAAACTTTCTTCGGCCTTAAATCGGCTGTGAATATCAAATTTTGGAACAATGTATTCTTCGTAACGACTTAATAAATAAAAGGAGGCACTAAAAATATCGAAAGGAATCAGTTGTTTTGGCGCTTCAATTAATTTAGAAAAATCGAATGGAATATTGAAAAATGCATATTGAAATTTCTCGTTAGGAGTCACATCAATTTCAATTTTACGTATGTTTTCTTGGTATAATAAAGTATTTGCGGGAATATTAACACAATTGGGAATAAAACTGCTTGAGTAATTTATTTTAGGCATGTGCGAACGCATAAAATAATCGTAATTATTGGTTACGGTATAGGTAATTTGAAGCCTTTTGAAAAGGATTTCGTTCAGTATATATAGTAATCTTGGCGATTGATCGTCAGCTACAAAAATTAAAAACATGCAGGAATAAGTTTTACCAAAACTAATTATTTACTTGGAAATAAAAAAAGGATTTAGCTTTCTGATTTTTTAAATAATATGTTTGCAGTGCAATGAAAAAAGCTAAAGCCTACGATAAAGATATATTTTGCCTAGAAGGAGACTGGAATAAGAATTTATTAAAGCAAAATAGTGTAAAAGCCGCCCTCGATTTTTTAAAAGACAATAGAGATATTGAATATATACACAGGCATTGTGGCACGCGCGAAAATTTGGCTTTTTATTTAGAAGAATGGAAACTTAAGCGATACGCAAAACACAGTATAGGCTATTTTGCATTTCATGGAAAACCCGGTCATATTTTAATAGGAAAAGAATTAGTTAGTTTAGATGAATTAGCCGAAATGATGGGTGATAATTGTAATAACAAAATCATACATTTTGGTTCTTGTCATGTGTTAAGTACCGATACTAGGCTGCTTAAAAGATTTTTAAGGAAAACAAATGCCTTATGTGTTTGTGGTTTTCAAAAGGAAATAAAATTTATAGAAAGTTCAGCCTTCGACATCCTTTTATTGGATATGTTTCAAGAGTATTTGGATGTAAGTAGGGTAGAAGCACACATAAAAATGTACTATAAAACATTCGCCCAAAAATTAGCATTTAAACTAATTCATTTGTAAGAAGTTTTCTAAATTTCCAGTTTTTTTACTTCATCAATAAACCATTTTCCAATGGGTTCTTTGGCCCAAATGCTTTTTATGCCTAATGTTTCAGCAGCTTTATAATGCATGCTTGTGTCATCTATAAAAATAGTTTCGTGGGATAATAAATTATTTTCATCTAATATAAGTTGCCAAGCTTCTATGTTTGGTTTGCGTAGACCTATTTGATGCGAGTAATATATTTTATCAAATAAATCCTCCCATTTTTCATTTGGATGATCTACTTCAAATAATTTGGTAAATTCTTGAATATGTAATTCGTTGGTATTACTTAAAA
>CANGPW010000074.1 GCA_947456185.1 Bacteroidota bacterium
ACTGAGCTTGTCGAAGTATTATTTTATCACTGCAAAGTTACCCGTTTGAACTATATCTGTGGCTAAATCTTTTACACTATACATATATATTCCTTGCGTTATCTGGTTTTTGGAATCGCTTAATAAATCCCAAGCATGTTCACCACCTGTCATTACTGTTTTTTCTCTATCGCTTAACCTATCAAACCAAGCATTTCCTTCGCCATTATAAGCATCTGAATGATGTTTAAAATTTGATATCACATCACCACTTGTTGTGTATATTGTAATTTCGCAGTTTTGCGGTAAATTATAAAAATACAATTTTCTAGTTCTTGAAGTGGTACCATCCCAAGCCGCACTGGTATTATAAGGATTTGGATAAACACCAACTTTTGTATCTTGGTCTTCTTTGGTGAAATTATTGGTTTCGCTACCCGCAAAAACCCTGAAATCATTTCCGCTAAATGATGATTCTAACGATTCTAAATTTAATTTTTTGTTTCCTTTATCAAATGCAGTTACAATTATTAAATATTGCCATCCGTTACTTATGTTATTTATAGTATAACTATAGTAATATTTTGTAGTATCACCTTCAAATATGATTGGTTGTGGCAAACGAATCAAATCAAAGCCATTGTTATTCCCAACATCATTTCCGGTACTATCCCAAGTGCCAATTAAGTTACGAGCATCGGTAAAGTTCGGTTTTAAATCATCCCCTATTTTGCTTGAATAAATTTTATAACCTTCAAAATCTTTTTCTCTTGTGATAGGATCCACTGACGTTTCGGCATTATTACTCCAATAAATAGTTAGTTTTTTATTACCAGCTATAATTTTAACTTTCGGATCAGCGGGAGGTTCCGGTAAAACAAAACGATCTAATTTACCATTTTGATTCAAATCTTTTTCAACTGAATAAATCCCAGTTTCATCGGCATCTTCACCCAAATAGGTAGACCTACTTCTGTTAAAATGTTCTTTCAATTCCGCTTGAGAACCATCAGTACTTAAAATTGATTGTGATTGATTTTGAACAAAATCTCTTAATTGTTTAGCTGAAACAAAAGCCATGGTATAAGTCATGCTAGAATCTGGTTCTAAAGAACGAAACGGCCCAACACTCATTAACTGCAACCAATTAGAAGGAGCACCATATGTTGGTCCGCCACTTGAATTCAAATCATTGGAATCAATTCCAATTGCCATTTTATTGTAACGGGTTAATTCATCATTAGGGCCAATAAATGGTGGAGTGGTAGAACCAAAAGTCCAGAAATTAGCATTATAAGTTGGCGCGGTAAAACCTTTATTGGTAAATATTTCGGGCTTACTTGGGTTAAAGAATAATCCATTCCAATCAACACCTAAAAATTGCATGGCACCATAAGAACTTATAAAATTATAATCATCAGCAGATTTTGCAGCCATATAAGCTACAATTGCATTGTTTTTTTTGTCAACAAAATTTCTTCCTCTTTGAAAAAACAAAGAACCTGTTTCCCTGGTAACGTTTACATTTCTAACTACTAAATCGGAAAAATTTCCAACATAAATAGAATCCCACCTTTCTTTGCTTTTATTAGTAATGATATAATTAAGAATCACAAAATAATCGGCATAAGAATAATTCCAATTTAGCACTTCCAATTTTACAACAGCTTTTAAAGGATTACTATGTCCGTTAATGGGAATAGTAGTTCCAGGAATAATGGTATTGCTATCAGTCATTTTAATTACAAAATCTTGATGAGAAATTGCTGAATTTGAATAATTAGCACTTTTAGTTAAATTAGATCTTTCCAATACTTTTGATAATGCAGTAAATTCAAAATTACCTGCACCAGATGAATAACCAGAACTACTTTCAGCACTTGAACTTGATACTCGAACTTGCCCATTCACATAAGCACCTATCCATAAACCAGCTTCAAACAAATGTTCAACTCCACTTCCTCTGGGATAAGCCATAGAAGGAGGCCCACTTGTATTTGTTCTAACATTTGGCCTACCAATAGTTCCAAAATTATTAACAGTTAAGCCCAACCTTGATGCGGAAGTAAATTTACCTTCGTTTAAAACTTGGCTATATATATATGTTGAATTCAAAATCAAACACAATATAAATATTTTTATTTTAATTATTTTTAGCATATTTTCAAGCATGCAAATATGTAAATTTAAATAATAAGTAACTGTTATTTTTTTTTGTTCAATATAAAAATCATAAAAAAAGAAATCCACAGCTTTAAAACCTTTAACTAACTGTGTTTGTTAAATTTAAAAATCTAACTAATAATTAATTTCATTGATAGTTATCAATAAATAAAAAGATTTTTAGAACTATTTGACACCATTCTTATATTGCAACACAATTTACACCAAAAAAATAAAGAAATACACCAATGAAGCATTTGAAAATTAAAGCATCTTTTGTACTAATGATAGCTATGATACTTTTTAGTAGCTTATCAGTTTTTGCGCAGGATATGACTACCGATGCCGCGGAAGCAGCAAAATCAACAGCGAGTAACATTAACTGGTTAATAGCCGGAATTGCCATTTTATTGGTATTTATAATTGGAATGATATTCGATATTTTATCGAAGGTAGGTGATGTTCAAAAGAAACAAGTTATTAATTGGGGGAAAATAAATGCTTATTTAGCATTGGTTTTTTTAGTAGTTGGTTTATCTGCATTTGCCTGGGAAATGTATGTTCATGGAAAACTAACATTATTTACTTTACCAAGTGCATCAGCTCATGCAGATGAATATGATAATATGTTTATGATAACCTTGTGGCTAACTGGAATTGTTTTTGTTATCACTCATATTCTTTTATTTTGGTACACTTATAAATATAAAGAAGACAAAAAACGCAAAGCATTATTTTATCCTGATAACCATAAATTAGAGTTACTTTGGACAATTGTTCCTGCTTTTGTTTTAACTATATTAGTAGTAAGAGGTTTAATTGTATGGAGCAATATGACTACAAGTAAAGATAAAGATGCGATGAATATTGAAGTTTTTGGTTATCAATTTGCTTGGAACGCTCGTTACAGTGGTGCAGATAATAAATTAGGCAAATACGATTTCCGTCAGATGGGAATTGTAAATGCTTTGGGAGTTGATAGTACAAAAGAATTTGCGGGTGATGATGTTATAACAACAGAGTTACATGTTCCTGTTAACAAAGCTATTTACTTACATTTTAGAGCAAAAGATGTAATACATTCAGCCTATTTACCTCATTTTAGAGCACAAATGAACGTTGTACCTGGTTTACCAACTAAGTTTGACTTTACTCCTACTTTAACTACTAATGAAATGCGTGTAAAATTAGAAAATCCAAATTTTGATTATATTTTATTATGTAATAAAATTTGCGGTAGCGCTCATTATAGAATGAAAATGAAAGTAATCGTAGACACACAAGCTGATTTTGACAAATGGATAAAAGAACAACCTGCATTAACTGCAAAAGGAACTGAAAATAATTCATTACATTCGTTTTTAAGCAAAGAAAACCCAATAGCTTCTAATTAATTAATCCTTCACAAAGAATAACATAAAAGACATATATGAGCGCAGCAGCAATACATAGCGATGACCAACATCACGGAGATCATGGTCATCACAAAGAAACATTTATTTCGAAATACATATTTAGTATGGACCATAAAATGATTTCAAAACAGTTTTTAATAACTGGGATCATTATGGGAACTATTGGCATGTTAATGTCATTAATATTTCGTTTACAATTAGCTTATCCTGAAACTTCGTTTCCAATTTTTGAAACTATTTTAGGTGAGTGGGGAAAAGGTGGGAAAATTGATCCGAATTTTTATTTGGCATTGATTACAATACATGGTACAATCATGGTATTTTTTGTATTAACTGCAGGATTAAGTGGTACTTTTAGTAACTTACTAATTCCTTTGCAAGTAGGCGCAAGAGATATGGCATCACCTTTTTTAAATATGTTATCATATTGGTTTTTCTTTACCTCTTCGGTATTAATGTTAAGTTCTTTGTTTGTTCAAGGTGGACCAGCTTCTGCAGGTTGGACAATTTATCCTCCATTATCTGCATTGCCAAAGGCAATTCCAGGTTCTGGAACTGGAATGACATTATGGTTAGTTTCAATGATTGTGTTTATTGTTTCTTCATTATTAGGTAGTATAAACTACGTTGCAACAGTAATTAACATGCGTACCAAAGGAATGAAAATGACAAGAATGCCATTAACTATTTGGGCATTTTTATTCACGGCTATATTAGGTATTTTATCTTTCCCTGTTTTGTTTGGTGGTTCATTATTGTTAGTATTTGACAGAAGTTTTGGAACTTCATTTTACTTGAATGAAATTCCTGCCGACTTAGCTGGTGGAATAGAAAGAGTTGGTGGTTCACCCATTTTATTCCAACATTTATTTTGGTTCTTAGGTCATCCTGAAGTTTATATTATTTTATTACCTGCTCTAGGTATTACTTCTGAGGTAATTGCTACCAATGCCCGTAAACCAATTTTTGGTTACCGTGCCATGATTGGTTCTATTATGGCCATTGCTCTATTATCATTTATAGTTTGGGGTCATCACATGTTTATTACAGGTATGAATCCATTTTTAGGTTCTGTATTTATGCTTGGAACTTTAATTATTGCGGTTCCATCTGCAGTAAAAACATTTAACTATTTAGGTACTTTATGGAAAGGTAATTTGCGTTTAAATCCTCAAATGATGTTTGCCATAGGTTTAGTTTCATTCTTTATTTCTGGTGGATTAACTGGTATTTTTCTAGGAAATGCCGCTTTAGATATTAACTTACACGATACGTATTTTGTAGTGGCACATTTCCATTTAGTAATGGGTAGCGCTGCAATATTTGGTATGATTTGCGGTATTTATCATTGGTTCCCTAAAATGTTTGGAAGAATGATGAACGAAAGTCTAGGTCAAATCCATTTTTGGTTAACCATTATTTCAGCTTATTGTGTGTTTTTCCCAATGCACTTTATGGGTTTAGCTGGTGTGCCTCGTAGATATTATGCATTTACTGCCTACGATCAATTTAATGTATTTGTTGACATGAATAAGTTCATTACTTATGCAGCATTTGTAGGTGGAATTGCTCAATTTATTTTCTTATTTAACTTTTTCTATAGTATGTTTAAAGGTAAAAAAGCAGTTCAAAATCCTTGGGAAAGTAACACCATGGAATGGACTACTCCGGTAAAACATTTACATGGTAACTGGCCAGGAGAAATTCCTCACGTTTACCGTTGGCCATATGATTATAGCGTACCAGGACACGACAAAGATTATATTCCTCAAACTACTCCTGACTTCGGACAAACGGATCCTTTAACTGAAGCAAAAGTGGTTCCTGCTGAAGACCGAAAGAAAGTTCCTACATTAGAAAAAGAAGAAGCGGTTTTATTTTCTTTAGCTAAACGTTGGTTAGGATTTGCTTAAGTAATAAAAAAATGTAATTGGTTGGTATTCTCAAAATTCATACAAAATAGATTAGAGAAGCCACCAATAATAAAAAAGAATGAAGAAAAATCATTCAAAAAAAATGTTTAAAAATAATTACGAAATAAGATTTAGACGCTTTGGTATTGCAACCATCATAGCGGTGTTCTTTTTAATATTTGTAGGAGGTTTGGTACGAAGCACTGGAAGCGGAATGGGTTGCCCCGATTGGCCAAAGTGTTTTGGACAATACATACCACCCACTAATTTATCAGAATTGCCTATTGATTATAAAACTCAATTTGCAGTTCAGGGTAAACAAATAGCCGATTTTGATCCAATTAAAACATGGATAGAATATATCAATCGGTTAATTGGTGTGGTAATAGGATTTCTTATTTTGCTAACTGTGGTATTTGCTTTTCCTTATTTAAAATCAAATGCTAAAATATTTTGGCTAAGTTTTATCGCTTTTATATTGGTTGGAATACAAGGTTGGATTGGAGCAAAAGTTGTTTCATCTGACTTAGCAACTTGGATGGTTACTATTCACATGGTAATTGCCCTCATCATTGTAGCTTTATTAATATACACTGTTACTTCCTCGCAACAGTTTCATATTGTTCAGTTCAAAGAAAATAGTTCTTTAAAAATGTTAATTATTGTGGCTTTGCTTATTAGTTTAATACAAATAATTAGCGGCACACAAGTAAGAGAAAAAGTAGACCAAGTTGCAAAAGTGATAGGTGAACCATACCGATTGCAATGGCCTAAGTTTTTTATGGATGAATTTATATTCAAACTTCATAGAACTTGGTCGGTTTTAAATTTAGGTATTTCAATTTTATTGCTTTTAAAATATAGAAATTTATTTGAAAGAAATTCGTTGATATACAAATGTGGATTGGGAATAATTTTACTGTTATGTTCTCAAGCTTTAAGTGGAAGTATTTTGGTAAACATGGGTTTTCCAAAACAAGTAACTTCTTTACATTTAACAGTGGGAAGCATTATTGCAGGATTGCAAATATTTGCTGCCATATTAATATTTAATAAAACAATCCTGATTAAACAGGATAGAAATTGATAATAAAAAACAAATTGAGTAATTTAGAACAAAATATAACAATTGAAAACACTGGTTTTTGGAGACAAAAAGTAAGTGACTACATGCAACTAATTAAAGTTAGGTTGAGTAGTTTAGTGGTTTTTAGTTCGGTAATTACTTATTTGACAGCTGCTCAAGGAAAAGTAAATTGGTTTGAGGTTTTTATTTTAGCATCTGCTGGTTTATTGGTTACAGGATCGGCAAACGGTATCAATCAAATTATTGAAAAAGATTACGATAAGTTAATGACAAGAACTGCCAACAGACCTGTTTCTACAGGTAGAATGAGCGTTACTGAAGCCGGAATTAGTTCATTCTTAATGGGCTTAATTGGAGTACTTTTAATTGGCATTTATTTAAATCAATTAAGCGGATTATTGGCTTTGGTTTCACTATTAAGTTACGCTTTTTTATATACTCCATTAAAAAGAGTAACACCAATTTCAGTATTTGTTGGTGCATTTCCAGGAGCTTTACCAACTATGTTAGGTTGGGTTGCATATACTGGTAAAATTGATATTGCAGCAATTGTATTATTCACCGTTCAATTTGTTTGGCAGTTTCCACATTTTTGGAGCATTGCTTGGATTTTAGAAGACGATTATAAAAGAGCAGGATTTAAAATGTTACCTTTTAATCCAGGAAGAACTAGAAAAACTGCTTTCCAATGTTTGTTATTTTCATTAATATTAATTCCAGTTGGAATTTTACCTACTGTATTTAATATTTCGGGAGTTGTAGCAGCTGTGGTTGCAGTATTTGGTGCTTTATACTTTAGTTTTTATGCCTATAAATTATACAAAAATTGTGAATTAGCAGATGCAAAAAAACTTATGATGGCAGCCATTATTTATCTTCCTATTGTTCAACTTTTTTACTTGATAGATAAAATTTAAAATGATTCAATCAGTTAACAAAAAAAATACAGACGAACGTGAACCAGGAGTAGAACCTAAAACTTTTGTTTTATGGTTACTTATTGTGAGTAGTATTATGCTGTTTGCTGGTTTTACGAGCGGATACATAGTAAGACGAGGAGAAGGAGAATGGGTGGTATTTAATTTACCAACTATGTTTATGTTAAATACTGGTGTTATTGTATTAAGTAGTATTTTTATGCAATGGGCTTATTTATCGGCTAAGAAAGATGATTTAAATAAAACTAAAATAGGTTTAGCCATTGCTTTAGCATTAGGAATTTTATTCATTATCATGCAATATTGGGGATGGAGTCAAATGGTATATAATTCAATCTATTTTGGATTTGCAAACCCAAGTGGTTCTTTTGTATATGCTATTACAGGTGTTCACGTATTACATGTAATTATTGGGATATTTTATTTACTCACTATACTTATACAAACATTTAAATTCAAAGTTCACAAAAAAGATATAAGAGGTATTGCAATGTGTAATACTTATTGGCATTTTGTAGGAATTCTTTGGATTTATCTATACCTATTTTTACTTTTAAACAGATAACAAAAATTATAAACTAAGAAACAAATAAATAATAAAACAATGTCAAATACAGCTACTTTAAGTACCGACAATAAACAATCATGGGGTGGAGGAAAATCACCATTAAGTATTAGTTATGGTAAATTAATGATGTGGATTTTTCTACTTTCAGATGCATTTACTTTTTCTTCGTTACTTGTTGCCTATGGTTTTGTAAGATTTACTTTTACAACATCATTACCGAACGCAATAGTTAAACCATTTTCTCATCTTTCTCACACTTTTACCGAAGAAATGCAAAAAGCAGGTATGTTCGTTGTTGAACGTTGGCCTTCACCTGAGTTAGTATTTAACCATTTTCCATTTTTACATGGTATTCACTTACCGTTGATGTTTGTAAGTTTAATGACATTCATATTGATTTTTAGTTCTGTTACAATGGTTTTAGCTGTAGAAGCTGGACATAGAATGGCTAAAAAAGAAGTGGAAAAATACATGATTTGGACCATTATAGGTGGTGCTGCTTTCTTAGGCTGCCAAGCTTGGGAATGGACAAATTTAATAACTGAAGGTGCAAGTTTACAAAACAATCCTTTTGGACCAACAGCTTTTGCCGCTTTATTTTTTATTGTTACTGGTTTTCATGGAACTCACGTTTTGTCGGGTGTAATTTTAAATATTATTATTTATATCAATGTAGTGAACGATACTTACGAAAAAAGAGGTCATTATGAAATGGTTGAAAAAGTAGGTTTATACTGGCATTTTGTTGATTTAGTTTGGGTGTTTGTCTTTACATTCTTCTATTTAATATAATTTACAATTCAAAGAAATCAAGACAATTTATTCATTTAAAAAATAAAAAAAATTACCATGGATCACATAGAACATTTAGAACATACAGAGTCGCCTGCTAACATGAAAAAGCAAATTTGGAATACATTTTATGTATTACTAGTTTTAACGGTAGTAGATATTGCTTTTTATTTTGCATTGCTTTCAAGTCATTCTATTTATAAAAATATATTATTTGTGTTTTTAGGATTAGTAAAAGCATTTTATATCGTTTCGGTATTTATGCATATGAAGTTTGAACGCAAGTTTTTAGCTTCAATAATAATTTTACCAATGTTATTTATTTGTTTCTTAATTTGGTTAGCATTAACTGAAGCAGGTTACACATTTGACTCACGTCTATTTTAAAAACTTTATTCAAGTTTTTTAGTTAATATAAATAATGAAAAGAAAATCATTTTGGGTAGCAACTGGATTATTAGTATTTCCAGTTGCTTTCTTTTTTTTACTGAGAGCCAGTAAACAAAACTACAAGCATTTGCCTCATTTAGGTGAGCGTATAGAACCTAATGGTGCCGATATAAAAGACACTATTTTTTACCAAGTTCCAGCATTTTCAGTTACTGACCAAAGTGGAAAAGAGCTGAATTCAAAAATGCTTACTAACAACATTGTTATTGCAAACTTTTTCTTTGCTAGCTGCAAAGATGTTTGCCCTAAAATGAATGGAAATATTTCGGTATTTTACGAAAAAGCAAAAGAATGGAGTGAGGTAAAATTGATTTCATTTACTGTTGATCCCGATAACGATAAAACACAAGTTCTTGCTGATTATGCAAAAAAAATGAATGCCGATAAAAACATTTGGCATTTTTGCAGAGCAGATAAAGAAAACTTATTTAAAATTGGTCAAGGATTTTTACTTCCTGTTTCTATTGAAGATAAAACAATTGACCACAGTCAACAAGTAATATTGTTAGATAAATCTCGTCATATCAGGGGTGTATATAATGGCCTTGATTTGAATGATATAAAAAGATTAGGAGACGAATTAAAAGTACTTTTATATGAATACCACGAACCAAAATAAACAAGACAAATTAGTTTTTAACATTGTAACGATTGTATCTATTGTAGTTTTTGTAGCAGTTGTTATTTTAAATAGAAAAATACTTCCTAGGCCAGAAATATTACCTAGTTGGGTCATGTATTTACCAAAATTAAATGCTTTCATTAATGGAACTTGTACTGTTCTGTTATTACTTTCATTATATTTTATAAAACAAAAAAATATTGCAGCTCACAAAGCCATTAATTTAACTGCTTTTGGTTTATCATCATTGTTTTTAATAAGCTATATTATGTATCATTGGATGGCAAATGAAACTTCTTTTCCTGCAGAAAATTCAATGAGAAGTATTTATTTAACCATATTGATTAGCCATATTGTTTTAGCTGCTTGCGTTTTACCATTAGTGCTTTTATCGTTTTATTTCGGCTTACAAATGAATGTGGAAAAGCACAAAAAAATTGTACGATTTACCTATCCTATTTGGCTTTATGTAACAGTAACTGGTGTTATTGTTTATGCCATGATTAGTCCTTATTACCAATTTTAGTGTTAAAAAATCCAAATTTAAAGGCATACTTAGCATTTCTAGCAGTAGCCATTTTTTGGGGAACTACTTTTTTAGCCATTCGAATAGGAATTAATAGTGATGGAATTCACTTGTTTCCACCTTTTTTATTAGCAGCATTTAGGCATACCATTGCTGGAATATTAATTTGTTGGTATTTTATATTTATTAAAAAATCACCCATACCAAGTATTCAACAATTTAAACAATTTAGCATTAATGGTGCTTTGATGTTAGTGGGTGGAAATGGCATTATTAGTTGGGGAATGCAATACGTTGACAGTGGATTAGCCGCGCTTATTTGTGCTTTAACTCCGTTATGGATTGTATTTATTAATTTAATTATGGGAAGTAACGAAAAAGTAACCAAAACCATGTGGCTTGGTTTTATAATTTGTTTGCTAGCGCAATACCTTATTTTTTACGATAAAGTAAATTTACTTTCCGATAAAAACTATATTTTAGGATTAATTGCCATTATAGTTTCCAACATTTGTTGGGCGCTGGGAACCGTGTTTTCAAAATCTCACAAAAGTAATTTACCAGTTTTGTACAATGCAGGTTTGCAAATGATTCCAGGCGGAATAATCCTTCTCCTTATTTCAACTTTTATAGGCGATTGGGCAAAGTTTAATCCAAGTAATGATTCCCTTTTGGCATTAATTTATTTGGTAATATTTGGCTCATTGTTGGCGTATGGATGCTTCATGTATATTTTAAAAGCATTGCCAGCTGCATTGGTTTCTACTTATGCGTATTTCAACACCATTGTAGCAGTATTTTTAGGTTATTTATTCCTAAACGAAGTAATTAATACCAAAATAATTATTGCCATGCTTTTAACTATTTTAGGCGTTTATTTGGTTGGAAGAAAAGCCAAAGCTGCTGGTATTTAATTTATTTATATGGATAAAATTAACAAATATATTTTAACTAAAAAAGGCCAACTTCTCAGCTGGCCTTTTTAATTTTACTAGATTTAAAAATTTACGAAAGCATGTCTAATAATCTGTTTAAATCTGCTTCCGATTTAAAAGGAATGGTAATATTTCCTTTACCTTTTCCATCGTTCGAAATTTTTATTTTGTTTCCAAATTTTTCAGATAACAACTTTTGAAATTCTGCCATTAT
>CANGPW010000075.1 GCA_947456185.1 Bacteroidota bacterium
CTTTTAAATTTTAATAAAGTAATAAATTTAGTTCCAAGTTACGATTTTGGATTTAACGCCAATATAAATATTACAAAACTGTATGATGTAAATGATAAAAAATCGGTTAATAAAGTAAGACGTAGCCTGAAAAAAATGGCTAACGATGATAAAAACATTGATTATTTGAGTAAAATATATTTTGAGCTTGGTAAATTAGAACAGAGTCAAAAAAACAATGTTGCTGCAATAGCTGCATATAAAAAATCGAACGATAATGCTAAAACAATGCCAATTCAAAAGCCAAAAACTTGTTTTGAATTAGCAAAAATATATTTTGAAATAAAAGATTATAAAAATGCACGTGCTTATTATGATTCAACGGCTAATTTATACGACAAATCCGACAAACTTTACAACACAATTCTTTCTACTAAAAATGTTTTAAGTGATTTAATCAATAATTTAGAAGTTTATGAAGCAGAAGATAGTTTACAAGCATTAAGTAAATTAAGCAAAGTAGAATTAACCAAAAAAGTAAATGAATGGATTGCTGCAGACAAAAGAAAGAAAGACTTAGCCGATAGAGAAGCCAAAAGAATTAAACAAATAGAAATTAGTAATGCAGCTAATCAAGCTGGGAAAAGTGCTGCTAATATTGCTCCACAAGCTTTTGATAACTCGCCAGGTGGTGCTCAATGGTATTTTTACAATACTAATTTAGTGGCAAGTGGATTGGCTGAATTTTTAAATTCAAAGAAATGGGGAAATAGAATAAACGAAGATTTTTGGCGATTAACATCTAAAGAAAAAAGCAATAAACAAACTGATAATTCATCGGATAGCGATGAAGGAACTGATAAAACTAATGAAGATAAAACGAATATAGTTAAAAAAGATTTGGATGAAAGTGAAGAAAATTCAGACAGTATTGTTGAAGAAAAAAACGACTTGGTTTTAGGTGATAAAATAAAAGATAGTTGGATAAAAAATGTTCCATTTAACAATGCTGCCATGGAAAATTCAAACCTAAGTATGATGGAAGCTTTGCATAATTTAGGCAACATCTATTACACTAAAATAAAAAATTATAAAGAGTCTATAAATTATTTAAATATTCTTGAAAGCAGATTCCCTAAAAACGAATACGAACCAGAAGCTTGGTATTACTTGCATAAAAGCCACGATGAATTAAAAGAAAAGAAAAATGCAAGCAAGTATAAAGATGATTTGCTGCTCGTGTATCCAGAAAATCCTTATAGTCTTTTGTTATTAGGTAAGCCATTAAATACTAAATCTACCGACCAAAACAAAGAATTAGTAAAGCTTTACGACAGTACTTTTGAAGCGTATAAAGGGGAAAGATTTAATGAAGTAAAATCATTAAAAAACTTGGCTGATAAAAAATACCCTGGTAATAATTTTAGACCAAAATTTGAATACATCAATGCTTTGGCAATTGGTAAAACTGAAAACCTAGAAAACTTTAAATTAGCCCTGACTTCAGTCACAAAAGAATTTCCTAAAACTGATGTTGCAGCTCAAGCGCAAGAAATATTAGATTTATTAAATAAAAGGGTAAAGCGAATAGAAACAATTGGAAAAGATTCAAACATGACTGCATTTGACATGGAGCCAGAAACGCCTCATTATTATATAATGGCCATAAAAAACGATAAGGCTAACTTTACCGATTATGTTGAAAAAATATATACTTATAACGATGCTTTTGCCTCGCTTGATAACTTAAGGGTAAATGCATTAATGGGTAATGAAGGGTATCAGTACATGCTTGTTAGAGAATTTCCTAACATGAAAAAAGCGGAAGATTATTACAAAGGAATTATTTCAAATAATGTAATAAAAAGCAAACTGAAAGTTACAGAAGATTATATCGATTTTGTGATTTCTGCCAATAATTACAAATCCATTATGAAAGATAAACAAATGGAAAAATATTCTTTATATTATAAAAAATTATTAGCAAAATCAACACAATGAGTTTCCTTCAAACAATTTTTGATAAAAAATACAATAAATATATGAAATGGCTATGGATTTCTGCCTTTAGCGGTGTTACAGTTTTTGCATTAATTATTACATTTTTATGGAACGATTGGGTTCCTAAAACCTACAAACTACCACCTTTGGAAGAATTGGAAAACCCAACTACATTATTAGCAAGTGAAGTATATACCAGCGATGGCGTTTTATTGGGTAAATATTTTTTGCAGAACAGAAGCAATGCCAACTTTGAAGAATTAAGCCCGCAATTACTAAACGCATTAATAGCAACAGAAGACATTCGTTTTTATGATCACAGTGGCGTTGATAATAACCGATTATTTACCATCATTATTTATAATTTAATGGGTAAAAAACAAGGCGGAAGTACCATTACTCAACAGCTTGCAAAAAATTTATTTCAACGCAAACGTTTCAAACATTTTCATGAAAAAGTAATCACTAAATTACAAGAATGGATTACAGCTATTCAAATTGAAAAACGATATACCAAACAAGAAATTTTAACCATGTATTTTAACACTGTGGAATTTGGTGGAAATGCTTTTGGAATTAGAAGTGCGGCAAAAGTATTTTTTGGAAAGTCGCCAAAAGATTTAAATGCGCCAGAAGCCGCTTTATTAGTAGGAATGTTAAAAGGAATTACCAAATTTAATCCAAATAGAAATCCAGCAAGTGCTTTTAATAGGAGAAACACTGTTTTGAATCAAATGCAAAAAAATGGTTATTTAACCAACAGCGAAGCTTCAAAATTTAAACAAGAAGAAATTAAATTAAATTATCAAGAAGATGACCATAACGAAGGTTTAGCTACTTATTTTAGAGAACATTTGCGCATGGAATTAATGACATGGGCCGATGAAAATGGTTATAATTTATACAAAGATGGATTGAAGATTTACACGACTATTCATTCAAAAATGCAGGCTCAAGCTGAATTGGCAGTGGAAAATCATTTGCAAGTTATGCAAAAGAAATTTTATGCGCATTGGAAAGGAAGAGAACCTTGGGGAAGCCACAAAGAATTAATCACCATGGCTATGAAACGTTGTGATAGATATAGAATTTGTAAGGAACAAAACTTAAGTCAGGCTGATATAGATAAGCAGTTTAATACCATTGTAAAAATGAAAGTTTACAGCACTTCCAGAGGCGAAATTGATACCATGATGACACCTTTGGATAGTTTAAAATACTACAAATATTTTATGCAATGTGGCATGTTAAGCATGGATCCTAAAAATGGACAAATTAGGGCTTGGGTTGGTGGAAATAATTACAAGCATTTTAAATACGATCACGTCAATCAAAGTTCAAAACGCCAGGTTGGCTCTACTTTTAAGCCTTTTGTTTATACCCTAGCCGTTGATAATGGAATTTCTCCTTGTTCTATTTACCCCAATAAACCGGTTCAGTTTGAAGGATACCCCGATTATAATCCTGGTAATGCAGATGAAGAATATACAACTGGCGATATGACTATGTACAGAGGTTTACAGTTTTCAGTAAATTTAATTGCATTAAATGTATTGAAAAATTTAGGTCCCGATGCCATTAAACAAGTAATCAATATTGCTAAAAAAATGGGCGTTGAAAGCGATATGGGGCCATACCCTGCTACTGCTTTAGGAACTGCCGATATTTCGGTTTTTGAAATGACAGGCGCCTTCAGCACTTTTGCCAATAATGGCGTTTGGATAAAACCCAATTATTTAGTAAAAATAACAGATAAAAATGGCAATTTAATTTTTGAACCAAAGGTAGAAAGTAGGGAAGCTTTAAGCGAACAAACAAGTTATGTAATGTGTAAAATGTTGGAAAAAGTAACCACACACGGAACTGCTGCAAAAATTAAGTACCAATACGCCATTCAAGGCGCTGTAGGAGGCAAAACAGGCACTACTCAAAATTATAGTGATGGTTGGTTTATTGGCATTACGCCTACTTTAACAACTGGAGTTTGGACAGGTTTTGAGGAAAGAGCCATTCATTTTAGGAGCATGGATTTAGGAAGTGGTTCTGCCATGGCAATGCCAATTTTTAGTAATTATATGAAAGCTGTTCAACAGCAAAAATTAGTGGAAATTGTTCCAAATTGGACTGCACCAAAATCTGAATTAAACATAGAATTAGACTGCGATAAATTTAAGCCAGAAAACAAAACTAGCGATCCTTTTACGGAAGATTAACAATGATTTTTAATTTTAAATACAGGCAATA
Source organism: Bacteroidota bacterium (assembly GCA_947456185.1). Lineage (GTDB taxonomy): Bacteria > Bacteroidota > Bacteroidia > UKL13-3 > UKL13-3 > JAAFJM01. Next base: position 4,225 of record CANGPW010000075.1, read on the forward strand.
AAACATTTTATTTATCTATAATTCAGCAGTATAATATTTTAAGTAAATATTAAAATAGGTTATAGGATTTTTAAATTATAGCATTGTATTACAATTTAAAAACATAAAAATATGAAAAAATTCTTATTAAAATTATTGTGTTTTTCAACGATTATCGCTGGAACTACATTATCTTCAAATGCACAAGTTGTAACAGAAGGTAGCAAACATGTTTATTTAGGATTAGGCTTTCCTAATTTTCCAGGATTAATCTACTCGACTTACGGTCCAGGTGGAGGAAGTTCTGTTGGACCATTTTGCGCTACTTTTAAGTATGGTATCCAAGACAAATTAGCTGTTGGAGCTACAATTAATTATTCTTCAGCAAGTACTGCTAATGTGTTAAATGGCAGCGGTAGTACTTATGCTTACAAATTTACTCTAATAACTTTAATGGGTAGTGCTTCTTACCATTATTTAAGTAGTGATAATGCAGATTTATATTCTGGACTTTCATTTGGATGGGCTGTTGCTACTCTTACTACTGAAGGAAATCCGGATTTAAATGCTATACCACCAGAAACTGTTGGTGGAATTACGTACCATTTAACTCCAATTGGGTTTAGATATATGTTTACTGACAATATTGGAGCTTACACTGAATTAGGTTTGGGTTTAAATGGTTTAGCTCAAATTGGATTATCTGCAAAATTCTAATTGAAATTAATATTAAAAAAAATCCTCATTCAAAAAACTTGAATGGGGATTTTTTTGTTTATGTATTATAGTTTTTTATGCTTTTCAACCTATCTATTTTTTGACTTGGGGTATAGTAAAATTCATTTACAAAAACTATTTGTTTAGGAATTTCGTATGGCTTTAAATGGTCTTTTAAAAAGGTTTTAAGCAATGAAAATTCAATCATTTTTGAATGAGCTTTTTCCATGTAAATGACTACTTTTTCGCCTAAAATTTCATCAGGAGAACTGCCAACGAAATAAGGGAATTCGGCTATATTTTTAAAAGTTAAATAAGCGGCAATTTCATTTTCTACCTTTAGCGCGTTTACTTTAAAACCGCCACTGTTTATTATAAAATCTATTCTTCCTAATATACTAAATCCATTCGGAGTAATTTCAGCCAAATCGTTTGTTTGTAACCATTGGTTTTTGGTAATTATATTTTTAATTTTTAAGGTATTTTTTTCGCTTAAAGCAATTTCATTATTGGGCAATAATTGAAAAGAATTTTCGTTTTTTAAATGGCGTAAGGCAATATGACTTAAAGTTTCTGTCATGCCATAAGTAGCCCAAATATTTACTTTTAAATTTGCACATTGCTTGATTAAACTTTCAGAAGCAGGCGCACCTCCTAATAAAATATTGTCAAATTGATTCAATATATTTTTACCATTTTGGGTGTTCAAAATGCTTTGCAATTGCATGGGCACCAAAGAAGCAAAAGTATAAGGATGATTTTCAGCCAAGGTTTCAAATGGATTGGAACTTGGATTAATAATGGTAACTTTTGCATTCAATAAAATTGCCCTTGTCAAAAGCATGGCGCCAGCTACTAAATGAATGTCTAAACAAATAAAAAAATGTGGTGAATTTTGCTTTAAATTTAAGTAATTATTAGTTTGTGTAGCCGACCAAATCAGTTCTTCTTTTGTAAATATAAATTGTTTGGGAACGCCCGTACTTCCTGAACTTTGGAAAATAAAATCATTGTTATGAAACCAATTTTCAAGAAAAGAAAAAGCTTTTATTTCGTTAGTATTCAGTAAGCTTTTATCTATATTTTCTAAATCGTTTAACGATTCAATTTGATATGCAATATGTTTAATAAATAATTGCATTATTTATTAAATTCACTCATGGTTAGAGGTAAGCCTTTAAATACAAAACTTTCAATGGCATCTACCGATTTATGAATTAAAAAAGGCATTTCCTTCATTTCATCAGTATTCCATTTACCTAACACATAATCTACTTGTCGGCCTTTTGGAAAATTATTTCCAATGCCAAAACGCAACCTTGGATAATTTTGAGTAAGCAACATTTCATTGATACTTTTGAGTCCATTATGGCCAGCATCGCTGCCATTTGCCCTGATGCGTAATTTGCCAAAATCAATGGCTAAATCATCTACTAAAATAAAGATATTTTCAATTGGAATTTTCAAATCTGTCATCCAATGGCGCACTGCTTTTCCACTTAAATTCATGTAAGTAGTTGGCATAATTACGTGCATTTGTCGGCCACGCAAACTTACTTGTGCATATTGTGCATGTTTTTGAACTGTAAAGTTTCCTGCATGTTTTTTCACCAATGCTTCCGCAATGTCAAACCCAATGTTATGACGAGTTTGTGCATATTCAACACCAATATTTCCTAAACCTACAATTAAGTATTTCATATATTAAAAATTATGGTTTACTGTAAACCATTTTTACGTGTTCAATGTCGGCTTCCCAAAAGTTTTCACCTGCTGGTTTAAAGTTATTTTTGGCATATAAAGGAGCTGCTGTTAATTGCGCATGCAAATATATTTTTTTATTAAATGGAACGGTTTCAATTAATAAATGTTTGACCAAAGCTGATCCAATTCCATGTCCCCTGAATTTTTCTAAAACAGCAAATCGTTCTAATTTGTAACCATATTCTGTTTCACGAATTCTAGCAGTTCCAGCCGGTTCATTGTTATAATATGCTATAAAATGAGTGCTTTCTTCTTCAAACTCATATTCTAATTCTTTTGGACAATTTTGACCAATGACAAAAACTTCGTGTCTGATATCCCAAACTATTTGTTGGGTAATGGCATCTATTATTTTTTCAATTCTTATCATTTACTAAAATATTTATTTAAAGCTTGACCAATTAAAAATACATCTTCAAAAGAATTATACATAGGCACCGGACTCATCCGAATTACATCAGGTTCGCGCCAATCGGGCATAATATTTTCGCTTTCTAAAAAGTCGAATAATTGCTTACCATTTTCTTTCACAATAATTGAAAGCTGACAACCTCTTTCCTCTTTATTTTTAGGAGTAATTACAGTTAAATGTTCGCTAAAATTATTTAAAATATATTCCAAATAAGCAGTTAGCAATTCACTTTTTGCCCTTAAATTTTCTATACCTGCTTCCGCAAACATTTCAAGCGATGCTTTATGAATGGCCATTGGAAATATTTGTGCATTACTTAATTGCCAACCTTGCGCTCCGGCAATAGGTTTGAAGCCTTTTTTCATTTGAAAACGTTCGCCTTCATCATGTCCCCACCAGCCTGCAAACCGATTCTTTTCAGAATTAGCATGATTTTCGTGAACAAAAACACCACTTGTTCCACCTGGTCCACTGTTTAAATATTTATAAGTACACCAAACAGCAAAGTCCACATCCCAATCATGTAATTGCAAGTGCAAATTGCCAGCGGCATGTGCCAAATCAAAACCTGCAAAAGCGCCAACTTCATGTGCTGCTTTACTAATTGCTTTCATGTTAAAAGCCTGTCCAGTGTAATAATTTACGCCACCTAACATCACCAATGCCAAACTATCAGAATTTGCATTGATGGTATCAATAATATCTTCTGTTCTTAAAGTATGTTCGCCAGCTCTTGGTTTAAGTTCTATAATGGCATTTTCTGGATTTAAATGATGGTGTTTTACTTGCGTTTCCATGGCATATAAATCACTAGGAAAAGCAGCGGCTTCCATAATAATTTTATAACGAGTAGCAGTTGGCTGATAAAAACTTACCATCATTAAGTGCAAGTTTACCGTTAAATTATTCATAATAACCACTTCAATTGGTTTTGCCCCCACCAATTTTGCTGCATTTTCAGTTAAAAAATGATGGTATCCAAGCCATGGATTTTTAGCATTAAAATGACCTTCCACACCCATTTTAGCCCAATCACTAAACTCCTGTTCTACCGCCAAACGGGCTGATTTAGGCTGTAATCCCAAAGAATTTCCGCATAAATAAACTACATGTTTATTGTTATTGGTTAATAAATGAAACTGATTTTTAAAATGTGCGAGTTTATCATTTGCATCTAGGTTTTGAGCAAAGCTTAAGGTGTTTTCAAATTGCATGTGCAATAATACAAAAACAAATTTTTAAACCATAACGGAAACCTTGATTAGTCCTTTCTTAAAATAATTTCCAAAAATAAATTACTGTGGAAAGCTTGTAACCCTTAAATAATTTCCATTTTTACTTACGAAATATTGACGAAGAGGCTTATCAGCAGGACCTTTACTTACGGTTCCTGTACTTAAAAAGAACTCACTTGTGCAGCAACGGTTTGTACCACTTCCGCATTGAAAATTTGAATTGTTATTTGCCATAAAAATTCGACTACAAGTACTATCAACTTTGTAAGGACATGCCCTGTCAAAAGCTAAATAGTCATCAAAATTATTATAAATAATAATTCCTTTATAGCCTACTCCTTGACCATCTCTATAAATAAATCCACCTTGAAATTGCAATGGAGCAGCATCAGGCAAAACCAAATTTACATTGATATCAAAGTTTACAGGTGGAAAAAAGTCAGTGTTTTGGGTTGCACTTTTATCTTTTTCACACGCTGCTAGTAAAATAATTCCAATGATGATAAATATATTTATACGTTTCATTATTTTAACCAAGCTAATATTTTTGGTAATGTGTTTGTTTTGTATTTAAAATAAGGTCTTTTAAAAGCTCCAAACGATTTATAGAAACGTGCTATTCCTTCTTTTTCGGAACCTTCAAAATCTATAAAACTATTTTTTCCTGCTAACTGAGCAATGACTCCATCCATTAAAAAATGCATGGCTCCAATTTCTTTTCCTTTAGTGTCAGAAGTTCCCAAATGAAAAATAACTCTATCCTCATTGATGATAAAAACACCGGTTGCTACCAAACCAAATTGTTTGCTAAAAACACCCATTGATAGGAGCATATTTTGTTTGTTACAAATTTTGTAAAGCTGCTTTAACATTAAATAATCTTTTGCTGTAACCCCTTTTGTAGCTGCGCCTTTGTGCTTCACATAAAAATCAACAGATTGCTTATAAGGCAAAACTTGTAAGTACAAATTTTGCTCTTTTGCTTTTTTTATATTTCTTTTTGCTTGCCCTTTATAGGCCGCAAATAAATCGGTATACGTTTCGTCAATTGGCAGAATAAAATTTTTCTTTTCTATTAAACCTTTCGCGTTATTGTCTTCATTGAAGTTAATATCAATAAATTTAAATTTAGAAGGAATGGCATCTATAAATTTTTGTACTATAAAATCAGGTGTTTCTAAACGAGAAAAAACGCCTAATTGCTGCGTAAAAAATGGTTGAAACAAATAAGAAATAAAATATTTTCTTCGATGTGTGATGGGCATGATAGCCTCATAATCATTTAAAACTAAAGCTTCCCAATTGGGGCTTACCACATCTAAATACCACGAAAAAGCATACACCAATGAATTGCTAGCTTTGGCTATGCAGGCATCCCATTTGAATTTATTTATTTCAGTATGTTTTAAGTAAGTAATCAAATTTTTATTTAAACAAAAATACAAGAATGTTAGTTAGAAACACGAACTTTTTTGATTTTTTAAATTTGAAAGAAATTTTGCAAATTTTTTGCAAATAAAAAAGGGTTCCAGAATTTTAACTTCTGAAACCCTTGATTTTAAGTGTGGAGGCAACAGGATTCGAACCTGTGACCCTCTGCTTGTAAGGCAGATGCTCTGAACCAGCTGAGCTATGCCTCCATTCTTTTTGGGAGTGCAAATATAGATTTATGTTTAAAAAACACAACATATATTTTTCTTTTTGCCAAAAAATAGTCTTTACTGCCTAATAATCTTAGTTATAAAATATGCTACACATTTAAATTTATGTTTATTGAACCTAGTTTTCTTTATAAAATATAAGTTGCAAATTTGCGTTTACCTATCACCGTGAAATCAATTTATAAAATAATACTAGCAAGCTTTTTAGTCATTCTATTGGCTTTAACCATTTTTGCAGGCTATTTAATCAGCAATAAGCGAGTTTTAACTGCCTATGTGCTTGAACAAATAAATAGTCATTTAACAGGGCAATTAAAAATTAGTTCAAGTGATGTAACTGTTTTTAAGAACTTTCCAGATGTTAGTTTGGATTTAATGGGTGTTTCAATCAGTAAGTCGGATTCCATCATTTTAAATGCCCAACATGTGTATTTGGGATTTAATATTAAAGATATTTTCAATATAAAATATAAAATACAAATTATTACCATTGACAGCGCTGCTGTTAATTTAGTGATTTATAAAAATGGCAAAAATAATTTTGATATCATAAAAAAAGGCAATGAAGCCCAAAATGGAGACGATAATTTTTTACTTGATTTAGAAAAAGTAAAACTGCGAAGTATTGACTTCAGCTTTATTGATTTGCAAAGCACACAAAGTTACAACACACAAATTCATGAGTTAGAAATGGATGGGAAATTCAAAAACAATGAGTTTGCATTAAATGTTTTTGCCAATGCTTTTGTTAAAAATATTTCAAGTAACGAAATTGCGTTTTTAAGCAATAAAAATTTAATAATAAAAGCAAATATTGATGTAAATAATTCAAAGAAAGTTTATCAATTTAAGAATGCACAAATTAAATTGAATGAACTAGATTTATTGTTAAATGGAAATATAAAAAACAAAGCCAATGGGAATGAATTAGCCATTGATTTTGATTCAAAAAAGATAAGTATTACTTCACTTTTAAGCTTACTTCCTGTTAAAATACCGCAAGAAGTTTTGGCTTATAA
>CANGPW010000076.1 GCA_947456185.1 Bacteroidota bacterium
AAAGCTTTGCAATTATAAACAGATAAAAGGAAAAAAGTTTTTGCTAATTAATACAACCAATTTAAACCAACAAAAAAAGCCAATTGTAAACCATAAAGCCAAGGTGCTATTTTATTGGTTAATGGTAATTCCAACTGATGATAAATAAATATAAATGCAATAGAAAAAATATACCACGCAGTATAATTTTGAATAGGAACAACATTGTTTTTCCAATACCAAAAATCTAATTGAGGTGCAATGTTTTCAATAAAAATATCAATAATGAGCATGAGCAATGCGGCCAAAGCTGCTTTTGCCAGTATATGTAAATTTTTGTTTGGAACTATTTTATTTAAAACAATTTGACAAACATGCATAGAAACATAACAAAGCATTACCCAATTTAGTCCAATAATTACTGGCACATCCGCTATTTTAAAACCTAGGTTATTGCCATAAAAATATTGCCCAAATATTCTTCCTGTGGTAACACCTAATAATTCTAAAATGTAACCTGCTTGAAAAACACCCAATGTCCAAATCCAAAACATTGCATTTTTAGGTTGGTGGAAATAAAACAAAATGGCCGCACTTATCATCAAATTGATAGGTGTTAGTTTTATTAAATCAATACTTAAAACTGTAGAACCAATTAGTCCAACAGCGTATAAAATAATTAATATAATTATGGCAATATTTTCTTTTTTCATGTTTTTTTTGCGTTTTAAATTTAACGTCATTGCGAGGTACAAAGCAATCTCACTGACAGATTGCTTCGTACCTCGCAATGACTTACAAAATATTAGGTCATTCCGTAGGAATCTTCCTTACTTTGCAACCAAATAAGCTAATGGAATATTGGTTGCAAAACAAAGAAGATGCATTCTGCATGACTGAAATTTACATTTTACTTTCCATAATCCTCCTTAATCAAATTTCCAACAATTTTAGCCGAGTTCAAACACAATGGAATTCCTCCACCAGGATGAACTGAGCCGCCACAAAAGTACAACCCTTTTATGTTAGAACTAAAATTTTTATGTCTTAAAAATGCCGCATACCTATTATTACTTGCATTTCCATATAAGGCTCCCAAATGACTGCTGGTTTTAGATTCAATACTTCTTGGATCTAAAATGGATTCACTGATTATCAGTTCGGAAATATTTACCTTCAAAATCCTTGTTAATTTATCAATGATATTTTTTCGAGATTCAATAATTAATTCATCCCAATTTTGCCCTTGATTATTGGGTGTGTTAATCATTACAAACCAGTTTTCACAGCCTTCCGGAGCATCGTCAGTTTTATATTTTGATGATATATTTATATAAATTGTTGGGTCAATATATATGGTTTTTTGCTGAAAAATATGCTTGAATTCTGCTTCATAATTTTCAGTAAAAAAAATATTATGTAAATCTAATTCTGTAAATTTTTTATTTATTCCCCAATAAAAAATCAATGCCGATGACGACTTTTCTTGATTTAAAATATTTTCAGGATGAAGAATGTTTGGCAATAATTTTTTATACGTTGGGTAAATATCCATGTTTGAAACTACCACATCAGCATTATAAAATTGCTCCCCTACTTTTACACCATTAATTTGTTTGTTATTTTCATCCAAAACTATTTCAGAAACCTTTTTATTGAACTCAAAATTTACACCTAAATTAACAGCTAATTGGTAAATACTTTCGGTAATTTGATGCATGCCATTTTTAGGAAAAAAAGTACCAATATTACTTTCCAAATGTGGAATCATATTCAGTAAAGCTGGCGATTGGTATGGATTGCTGCCATTATAAGTAGCAAAACGGTTAAAATATTGAACCAATCTTTTATCGGTAAAAATTTGCTCGTTTTCATGGTTCATGCTATTGAACAAATTTAATTTCGGAATGCTGAAAATTCCTTTGAGCGTAGCTAAATTCAAAAAGTTTTTTAATTTATGCAAACTACTTTCAATAAAAATAGGCACGGTGGTTTTATACCTAAATTCAGCTGTTTGCAAATAATTAAAAAACGGCTTTACATCAGTCATTCCAAGTTTTTCTTGTAACTCAGAAGTCATTTTTTTAGGGTTATGAAAAGAGGTAAATCGGGTTCCATCTTCATAAAAATAATTACATGATTTTTCCAGTTTTTGGAATTCAAAATTTTCCTTGTTTTGCTTTGCAATGTCGAACAAATCTAAAACCAATTGAGGTAATGTAAATAAAGATGGACCTGCATCGAACCTAAAACCATTTTGATTAAATTCAGTTAGTTTTCCACCATAATAATTGTTGGCTTCTAAAACGGTAACATCAAAACCCATAGCTTGCAATCGAACCGCACTGGCTAATCCTGCTATTCCCGAACCAATTATTATTAATTTCATACTTGTTTTTATAACACCAAATTAAGCATTGAGTTTTATTTGTTTTCAACAATACAAAAAAATAAAAAATACACTTCATCTCTTCTCTATTTTTTTTGTAATTTGCGCCCATGTTCAATGAACCTGAAACCACAAAATTAGAAGAAATTGGCGAGTTTGGCTTAATCAAACAACTAACTCAAAACATTGAATTAAAAAACAATACGATAAAAGGGGTTGGTGATGATGCAGCTGTATTAAATCCAACAGCAGGTAAAATTACATTGGTTTCCACAGATTTATTATTGGAAGGTGTTCATTTTGATTTGAGTTATTTTCCTTTAAAACATTTGGGTTACAAAGCAGTAAGCGTAAACGCAAGTGATATTTATGCCATGAACGGCACACCAAAACAAATTACTGTTTCGGTTGGAATGAGCAGTAAATTCAGCGTGGAAGCCATTGCTGAAATTTATGATGGAATTCATTTAGCCTGCGAAAAATATAAAATTGATTTGGTTGGTGGCGATACAACTGCTAGTAAACAAGGTTTAATTATTAGCATTACAGCTATTGGCGAAGCCAACGAAAATGAAGTAGTTTATAGAAATGGCGCACAAGAGTTTGATTTAATTTGTGTGAGTGGCGATTTGGGTGGCGCTTATGCTGGATATCAATTATTAGAGCGTGAAAAACGTGTATTTATTGACAATCCTCAAATGCAACCAGACTTAGCCGGACATGATTATATTTTAGAACGTCAGTTAAAACCAGAAGCAAGAAAAGACATCATTGAGTTTTTTAAAGCAATGGATATCAAACCAACTTCTATGATTGATGTAAGTGATGGATTGGCTTCAGAATTGTTTCATATTGCAGAGCAATCAAAGGTTGGTGTTACCATTTATGAAGAAAAAATTCCGATTGATGCAACTACTTATAATATGGCGCGCGAGTTAGATTTAGATCCAACCTTAACAGCATTAAGCGGTGGCGAAGATTATGAATTGTTATTTACCATTAAACAAAGTGATTATAATAAATTAGAAAACCATCCTGATTTTACTGTAATTGGTCATGTTACTAAAGCAGAAGAAGGCTTGCACATGATTAGTAAAGGTGGGCAAAAACATGCGTTAAAAGCGCAAGGTTGGAAAGCATTTTAAAAAATAAAATAACATGAACGTCATGCTGAGGAACGAAGCATCTTTACAAGTTGTAATAAAGTTCCTTCTTCCGCTTTGGCAGAATCAGGATGACGATCCCGCACAAAAAAAGTAAACAAACGGTCAGAGGCTAGGAGCCAGCAGCCAGTTGAAAAAAATATATGAAAATAGGTGTATTAATATTTCCAGGAAGTAATTGCGATAAAGACGCAGTTTGGGCATTTCAAAATATGTTTGGACAAGAAGTAGTAGAACTTTGGCATAAAGATACTGATTTACAAAATGTAGATTTAGTATTTTTACCAGGTGGTTTTAGCTATGGTGATTATTTGCGCAGCGGTGCTATTGCTCGCTTTTCTCCAATTATGCAAAGTGTAATTGAGTTTGCCAATAATGGCGGATTGGTTTGGGGAGTTTGTAATGGTTTTCAAATATTATGCGAAAGTGGTTTATTGCCTGGCGCATTATTGCACAACGACCATCAAAAGTTTAATTGCAAAAATGTTTTTATAAAAACTGAAACCAATAATAGTAAAATTACCATTTCAAATAAAGTAGGAAAAGCTTTGAAAATTCCTATTGCGCATGGTGAAGGAAGATTTTATTGCAATGACGAATTACTAAAAGATTTGAAAGCAAACGACCAAATATTATTTAGGTATTGTGATGAAAACGGAAATGTTTCAGATGAAACCAACCCGAATGGTGCATTGGATAATATTGCTGGAATTTGTAATAAAAACCGCAATGTGTTTGGTATGATGCCTCACCCTGAACGCGCGGTTGATGATGATATTTACAACACTGACGGAAGAACGATGTTCGAAAGCTTGTTGCAGTTAGTTAATAGATAATTTACGTTGGACCATAGACCATAGACCATGGTCTATCAACTGACAACCATCAACCAACAACTACTCCTTTATCTTACTATCAATCATTATAGTCACAGGACCATTATTGGTTAAGCTAATTTGCATATCTGCACCAAATATTCCTGTGGCAATTTTTTTGCCTAATAGTTCTTCCAATTTAGCTATCATTTTTTTATACAAAGGAATCGCAAATTCTGGTCTGCTAGCTTTAATATATGAAGGTCGGTTTCCTTTTTTAGTAGATGCAAAAAGGGTAAATTGACTCACTAATAAAATATCGAAATTGGCATCAATGAGTGAAATATTCATTACCCCATTTTCATCGTTAAACACCCTGAGATTTACTATTTTTTGTGCTAACCAATAGAGGTCTTCATCGGAATCAGCATCTTCAATTCCTAATAAAACCAATAAGCCATTTCTAATTTCCGAAAATAATTTATTATCAATTTGAACTTTTGCTTGGGTAACTCTTTGGATAATGGCGCGCATAATTAATCTTTTATTACTTTAAAGAATTCATTGTTCACTTTTAAAATATAAATTCCTTTGGTAAGTTGAAAACTACTGGTGTTTAATGAATAAGTATTGTTTGAATTTGGTTTGATATTTTCCGAAAAAATATTTTTACCCAAAACATCAAATAACTGAATGAATACCGATTGATGATAAAATCCTTTTAAATCAATTTCTAAAACATCGGTAAATGGATTTGGATAAACACTTATTTCTTTGTTATTATCCAATTCACCTACACCCACAGTTTTTATAATTAAAGAATCGGAAAAACTAAAACAACCATTTGAGTCAGTAATTTGAACTTTATATTTTCCATTTTTATTAATTTGAATATTTTGTGTATTTTTATTTAATAATAATGTATCGTTTAAATACCATTGGTAATAATTTGCCAATGTACAAATCAATTCTGAATTAGAAATTTTTGTGACTATTGGTTTCATTGGCGATTTAAATACTTCAATAGTTTGTACCAAAGTGTCTTTACAATTATTGCTATCAGTAGCAATTAAATTCACTACATATTTTCCAGCATTTTTGTAAATTTTATTTACAATTAAACTATCACTGTATGTTGAATCACCTAAATTCCAATAAACTAAATAGTTTAAATCAGAAGTATCTTTAAAAATAAAGTTGTTTCCAATCAAACATTGCTCGTTTTTATTGATTGCCAAAAATGGCTTTGGTAATTTAAAAACTTGAATTTGTTTTGTTATTGAATCAGCACAATTATTACCATTGGTTACTTTAAGTTTTACGATATAGTTTCCGTCATTTTTGTATTTTTTCAGATGAATTGAATCAGGTGAAAAAGTAGAATCACCAAAACTCCATTCCCTAATTATTGTTGATGCTAATGAAATTGATGTATCAATAAAACTAAAACTATTAGTGTTCAAACATTGATTTTGAATATTATTTATGAAACCTGCCGTTGGTCTGTCGAAACTACTCACACTAATTGTTTGTTCAAATGAATCAATACATCCAAAATATGTTTTAGTAAATAATTTTACCATATAATTTCCTGGTTGGTAGGTTTTTTTGATTTTCGAAACATTTGAACTATCTATTTCTCCATCACCCAAATGCCAATACCTGAAGTAAACTTCATGCCCCGAACTATCTAAAATTGTATTGTCAGTAAACAAAAACTCATTTTGTTTACATTGCATTTTTTGATTGACATCGAACGTTACACTAGTTTGTGAAAATGCAACAACAAAAATATCGTTTAGAGAATCTTTACAACCTAAATTAGTTTCTATCACTAATTTCAAAATATGCATACCTGGTTTCGCAAAATATTTATTTAAAACATAGTTGGAGGTCTCAAAGATGGTGTCATTGGTATACCATTTTCTGGTTAGATTGCCACTACTAACTGTTGAAGTATCCGTAAAAACAAAATGATTATTACTTAAACATTGACTTATGTTGTTTATAAAACAACCAATTTTGGGTTGAGGAGCATTGATAACAGTAATACTTATGGTATTTGAGGTATCACATCTATCTAAGGAATAAGCCAATCTTTTTAACCATACCTTGTTTGAAGATGGAGCAAAAATATAATCAACATTGCCATTTAAACCAGTAGCAACAGAAAATCCATTTATAGAATCAACTGTTGAAATTAGCCATTGATATGAAAGTCCGAATCCACCCATTACATTTTCACCTTTAACAAATGCTTTTGCTCCATTACAAACACTTAATTGCGCAAATATTTTATTGTTAGAAAGGGTATCGTAAGCAAAAACGGCTTTTGCACTTGATGTATCAGTTGCTACACCAGAATAAACTACACGCTTGTACCAAGTTGTTTTGTTTATTATTCCAGGTGAATAATTTACTAAATTATTTATACCACTTGCATCAGTGTATATTGAATCTCTTCCCTTTTCCGAACTAATCCATTTATAAGTAAAAATTCCATATCCATCATTAGGAATTGAACCAATGAAAGAATCCGCCATAGAATTTTTGAATATAAACTGATAATCATAAAATGAATTATTTTGTATGGTTTTTAGCGCACCATTAGTTGAGAATTTTGCAATAAAAGCATTTGTACCAAAGTTAGGAACTGAGTTAAACGCTCCATTAGTAGCTATTCCATTTGGAGAGCCAGTTGATCCTGTAAAATAAATATAATCTTCTTTATCTTCCCAAATTCCATAACCATAATCACTTCCGGTTCCTCCATAAAAAGTGCCCCATAATCTATTGCCATTATTTTCAAAATTGGCAACAAAAACATCATGAGCACCGCCACTATTTTGTTGATGTGCTATACTGGAAGCAAAAAAAGCTCTTGAATTTGTTGTTCCTATTAAATAAATATTCCCCTTTTTATTAACTACAACTTCATTGATAACGTCTTCTATGGAATCGCCATAATAAGTAGACCATAGCAACATGCAATTACTATCCAGTTTAGCTATAAATCCATCACCAAGTGCACTAACTAACGGTGATGAAACTGTTTGAAAAGCACCAACTGTTGCTAGGTTTGAGTTAGAAAAAGTAGTTCCTGCAATATATATATAACCACTATCACTTACAGCTATTGAATTACCAATTTCAGTATTATTTCCTCCAAAATAAGAACCAAATTGCCTTTGTCCAAATTCATTGAACTTTACAATAAAAGCATCATAACCACTAATACCTATAGTTGGTTTGTGAACAGATGTAGTTGCTATATTACTAGTTGAATTCGTGGTTCCAAATAAAAAAATATTGTTCCATTTATCTATTGAAATATCATTGCCCGTATCGTAGGAGTCACCTCCGTAGAATGTTGACCACAATCTGTTACCATATGTATCAAATTTAGCAATGAATGCATCTTTTGTTCCACCACTATTTATGGTTTTAAATGCGCCATTTGAAGCAATTAAATTATATGATTCAGAAGTTCCAACAAAACAAATATTACCAGCATGATCAAATTTAACTTTACCTCCTGTTTCATTACCAACTCCTCCAAAAAAAGTTGACCATTGAATAAATCCTCCTTGGTTAAATTTTGCCAAAAACAATTCAGAAGTTGGTGGAGGAGATATACCTGAACTATATGTTGTTTTGAAAGCACCAACTGTGGTAAACATATTATATGAATAGGTAAGGCCACAAATTACAATTTCGTTCTGATTATTTGTTGAAATACCTTGTCCTAATTCTTCTCCACTTCCACCAAAAAATGTTGACCAAATTCTATTTCCACTCGCGTTCATTTTTAAAATAAAAGCATCACTACCAGGCATTGTTAAACTCCCAAATACTGTTTGAAAAGCTCCATTTGTTGCTATGCTATGAGTTGAAGTAGTTCTTCCAACAATTAATACATTACTCGAAGAATCCGTAACGATATCATAACCTTGTTCATCTTTATCGGAACCAAAATAAGTAGCCCAAGGAGTTGGGTCTATTACCAATGTTTTTCTATGATCATAATCTATGTTTTCAATTCCATAAACATTGCCAATTTCATGGTTTGCATCACCATCAATTTTAAACTTTAAATCAATGACATGTTCGGTTTTTGTTGCATTAAATTCATTGTAAATATAACTGTAAGGCACGCTCTCTTCAATAATTCCAACATTTGTTTTTAGTAAAATACTTCCTTCATTATTTAAAGTGGTTTCGAGTGCTCCATCATATTTCAACTTTATTTGATTTAAATTTCCACCTGGGTGAATAATGAAATTGTATTTAAAAGGACGATCTAATTTTTCTTGGTTAAAAATAAATTCCACATCAATAAATGGATAAATATTTTGATATGTTATTTTTTTAAAATGTTGAACTTTTACAATTCCTTTGTCATTTGTATATGAAATATAATAATTGATATAATCTTCAAAAGGTTCATCTGATAGGATGTTAGGCGTTGGATTTGATCCAACAAATAAAATATCGATTCGATGAAAGTTGTATTCAAAGCTATCAGAATCAGTTTTAATTAAAAGCGATCTTTCATCAACATTTTTTGTGTTTGGAAGTACTTGTTTTTTTATTACTTCATAACTAAAGCTGTTTTGTCGTAAGTGAACATTTAATCCCTTACAAGATAATTTATATAAAACTGCTTTGTTTGGCTGATTATATTGATCTATAATTTGACCCTTATTTTCAACAAAACCATATTGAATTTTTGAAGGTTTTATCAAATCAATTGCAAAAGATGTTTTAAACCCAAAACACAATATAAGTAGTAGTAATTTAATAGACTTCATAGCAAATATTATTTACAAAAAACAATTTAGTGATCGAATCAATATTAAGTGTCTGATTAGAAAATTCCAAGTTCGAGGCTTGCGAAGTAAGAAAAATTGGAGTTTGCTTTTCGCAAATGACCATTTTTCTTCCGAGCGTAAAGAAGAAATTGGTGTTTTCTCGCAGACACTAATTAAACACATCTTCATTCGCCATGATACTCAAATAACTTTGGTAACGTTCAGCAGGTATTTGTCCGGCTTCTAAAGCTTCTAAAACTGCGCATTGAGGTTCATGTATATGTTGGCAATTATTGAATTTACATTTACCAATAAATGGTTTCATTTCTTTGAAATAATGCGATAGTTCTGCATTGTTTAAATCTACCACACCAAACTCTCTAATTCCTGGCGTATCAATAATAAATCCGCCAAAACTTAAAGGATGCATTTGCGCAAAAGTGGTGGTATGCTGCCCGTTAAAACTTGTTTTGGAAATAATACCCGTTCTTAAATTCAAATTGGGTTCAATAGCATTTAACAAGGATGATTTACCAACACCTGAATGTCCGGCTACTAAAGTGGTTTTATTTTGTAATAATGCTTTCACTTCATCTAAACCAATTTTTTTGTTTACCGAAGTTTTCAAATAAGCATAACCTACTTTTTTATGGTACAAATCAATGGTTTCTTGCAGCAAATCTTCCAATCCATTGGTACATAAATCTACTTTGTTGAAAATAATGGTTGTTGGAATATGATAAGCTTCGGCTGTCACTAAAAAACGGTCAATAAAACCAAGCGAAGTAGTAGGAAAAGCAATGGTTACCATTAATATGGCTTGATCAATATTACTGGCAATGATATGTGTTTGTTTAGAAAGATTACTTGACTTGCGAATGATATAATTTTTACGTGGTTCAATAGAAAAAATAACCCCATTTTCGCTATTCGGTTCCATTTCGTAATATATTTTATCGCCAACGGTAACCGGATTGGTATGTTTTAAACCTTGTAACCTAAACTTTCCTTTTAAACGACAATTGATAATTTCGCCACTTGGTTTCATTACTTCGTACCAACTTCCCGTTGATTTTACAACAATTCCATCCATTAATTTTTAATTGAAAATCCTAAGTAAGCAAAAGCAATACAAGTAATATTGCTCAATAAAATATAAGTAAAAGCTTGTTTGAATAATTGTTGTTTAAACATCAAAACTGTTTCAAAAGCAAAAGCAGAATAAGTGGTAAATCCACCTAAAACACCAATAATTAATAATAATTTGAAACTTTCAAAATTATTATTATTGATGAAGAATGCATAGCATAAACCTATTGCAAAGCACCCAATGGCATTCACCAAAAAGGTATTAATTGGGAAATTTATTTGTGTATTATCTTTCAACAAAACAGCAAACAAATAGCGCAAAACTGCACCCATTGCTCCTCCAGCTGCTACTAATAATATTGATTTCATTAAGGGCAAATATAATCGAAATTTAAAGATTACAATCCCGATGCATTGCTAGAAAGATTACAAGATTAGAAATTTGTTTGTTCATCATTCAACATTCATCATTCAACATTCATCATTCAACATTCATCATTCAACATTCATCATTCAACATTCATCATTCAACATTCATCATTCAACATTCA
>CANGPW010000077.1 GCA_947456185.1 Bacteroidota bacterium
CATAAAAACATAATCTGGCTGCTCCTTTTCAAAAAAAAGAGCAACTTCCGTTTGATTGGTTAGGTTTAATTCTTTTGATGATTTGGTAATTAAATTGGTAAAACCTTCGGCTTGTAATTTTCTAACTACAGCAGAACCAACCATTCCGTTTGAACCAGCTATGTATATTTTATCAGATATATTCATGTTATTCCTTCAGGAATTTTATTTATTCAAAATTATTAAAAGTATGGTGACCCGCTTGTTTTAAAAAGCGTTCTTTTTTCATTAATTTCAAATCGCTTTCCATCATATCAGTAACCAATGCTTGTAAATCGTATTTTGGTTTCCAACCTAATTTTGTTTGACTTTTAGTAGCATCACCAATTAATAATTCTACTTCCGTTGGTCTAAAATATCTTGGATCAACGGCTATTAATTCATCACCAATTTTTAAACTAAAATCTTTATCAATTTCAAGTTCTTCTAATTTATTATTATCAATGGCTTCAATATAGCCAATTTCATTTTCATCGCTTCCTTTAAAGGCAATGGTAATTCCTAATTCAATAAAAGCCAATTTTACAAAGTCACGAATTGAAGTTGTTTTGCCAGTGGCAATTACATAATCTTCAGCCACATCTTGTTGTAAAATTAAATACATGGCTTCAATATAATCTTTGGCATGACCCCAATCTCTTTGTGCATTTAGGTTTCCAAGAAATATTTTATCCTGCATTCCTAAAACTATTTTACTTGCAGCTCTGGTAATTTTTCGGGTTACAAAAGTTTCACCTCGTAAAGGACTTTCATGGTTAAATAAAATTCCATTACATGCAAACATATTATATGCTTCGCGGTAATTTACAGTAATCCAATAAGCATAAAGTTTGGCTACTGCATAAGGTGAACGTGGATAAAAAGGAGTAGTTTCACTTTGAGGAACGGCTTGTACCAAACCATAAAGTTCTGAAGTAGAAGCCTGGTAAATGCGAGTTTTATTGGTTAATCCACAAATTCTGATGGCTTCTAATATTCTTAAAGTACCTAATCCATCAGCATTGGCAGTGTATTCAGGCTCTTCAAAACTAACATGAACATGGCTCATGGCAGCCAAATTATATATTTCGTCAGGTTGTGTTTCCTGAATGATTCGAATTAAATTAGAACTGTCAGTTAAATCACCATAATGCAACTTAAGGTTTAAGTTTTTTTCATGTGGATCTTGATACAAATGATCTATTCTATCAGTATTTAAAAGCGAACTTCTACGCTTAATACCATGAACCATGTATCCTTTTTTTAATAAAAATTCGGCTAAATAAGCACCATCTTGTCCTGTAATTCCTGTAATAAGCGCAGTTTTCAATGAAATTATTTTATTTATTTGTTATACTGCAATTGTAATAAAATAGCGCCAAATTAAAAAGAAACATTTTTACAAAACAAATGGAAGAGTAATAAGTTAATTTATAATTTCGCCATTCTTTTTTTGAAAATAGCAATCATTTCTGATTTTGTGTTTTCCGTAAATTTTGAATTGTAAATTAATTTAAATTCTTTGCCCATTTCAATGCTATCATATAACTTAGCTGTTACGCTTCTGCTATAAAATATAGCAATGAGCTCGTTTTTATAAAAAATAATAATAATGCGTGGTTCCTTTTTTTGTAAAATAAAATTAGGTTCATTTATTATAAATGATTGGTACTTTTGATTAGAATCTTCTACTTCGTAATTAAACTTTTTAATATGATTGATAAAAGTATCGAGCTTTGCATTTTGTTTCGCAACTGCTAAAATTTTATTTAACTCATTTTCAGGAACAGAACTTGGATTAATACAAGCCTGCGAAATTACACCACTAACATCAAATACATAAGCAGTGTCTAATTCCGCAATAAACTTATAAGGAGTAAAATCTTGTATGGCATTGCCAATATGTTTTCCTTGGTAATTATATAATTTGGCCTTAGCTAAAATTTGCTGGTCATCGTAAACCCATTCTTTTTTTACCCAAACACGCAATAATATTTGCTGAAAATTTTGATTGATTGGTTTACAATCAAAATAGGTATTTCCAAAAAGTTGAAAAATATCTTTTCCAATTTTACTTTCCTTAACTGAGCAATATCCGTATGTAGTTTCACCTTTTACATTTATGGCTAATACCATAAAAATAAAAACGTAACTACACCAAAGCGTAATTACGTTTTTATTAAAATTTATACTCAAAAAATTATTTTTTACTTCCAAGAAGGTTTTTTATTACACCAAATAAAACTGGTAAAACTGATACTAAAACAATGCCAAGAACTATTTTTTCAAAATTATGCTGAACCCAAGGAATATTTCCTAAAAAATAACCTGCCAAAGTTATTACAGTAACCCAAAGTATAGCACCTATAATACAAAACGTTATGTAACGACTATATTTCATGCTTCCAACTCCAGCTACAAATGGTGCAAATGTGCGAACTATTGGTACAAAGCGAGCTACAATGATGGCAAACGAACCATGCTTTTCGTAAAATGAATGTGTTTTATCTATGTATTCTTTTTTAATGGTAAATATGCCAAACAACTTAGCACCTTCGCCCTTTTTAGCTAAAAATTTTCCAATAAAATAATTGGTATTGTCGCCTAATAAAGCGGCTATAATTAATAAAATAATGATTAAGCCAACATCTAAATTGTTATTTACATTACCAGCTAAAACGCCTGCAGTAAACAATAAAGAGTCGCCAGGTAACAATGGTAACACAACTAAACCAGTTTCACAAAAAACAATTAAAAACAACAAACCATATATCCAAGTTCCATGATTTTGAACAAATAACTCTAAAAAACCTTTGGTATTGGTGAGTAATTCTTTAAATATTTCAAGTATTTCCATGCCGCAATTTTAAAGCATAACATTTAATAAGCACTCATTTTGTTTTTATTTTTTCCACTAAAAAAACAAATTGTATAAAAATAGCTTGTATCTAAATATAAAATTTAAATTTGTAGAGTATAATTTTAAATAATAAAATATATAAAATGGAAGTAAAAGAACCACACATGTCATACAGTAATTATTCGTATGCCGACTATTTAACCTTTAAAATGGAAGAAATGGTGGAATTAATTAAAGGCAAAGTTTTTAAAATGACAGCGCCAAAAAGAATTCATCAATCAATTTCGTTTGAAGTTTCCCGTAGAATTGGAAATTATTTGGTTAATAAAAAATGCAAAGCATATTCCGCGCCATTTGATGTGCGTTTACCAGTAAAATCAAGGAAAAATGAAGATATTTTCACAGTAGTTCAACCCGATATTAGTGTAATTTGTGACATAGAAAAATTAGATGAATTTGGTTGCATTGGCGCTCCAGATTTAGTGATTGAAATATTGTCGGAGGGAAACAACAGAAAAGAATTAAAATATAAATTTGATGTTTATGAAGAATCTGGAGTTTTAGAATATTGGATTATCAACCCAATGGGTCAAACCTTAACCATCAATACTTTGGTAAATTGAAAATATCAAAGCTCCAAATTACTCACAAGTGGCGATGAAATCAGTACTCCAATTTTGCCGGAATTTATTTTAAAATTGGAAGATGTTTTTGATAATTTAGCCTAAATGTCAGTAAAAATAAATGGCATTTAGCTTGACAATAATAAACATCAATATATATTTGACAAAAACCAAAAATAATAATTATAAAACATGGATGTAGGAAAAGAGTTTAGAAAATATGCCATCAAACATCAAGGCATAAGCAGTTTAAAAGTAGATGCGTACATTGGAAATATGCCGCAAAACATGACACGAACAGTGATTGAAGAACGCCCAATGAATTTTAGGGAAATTGACGTATTTTCACGTTTAATGGCTGATAGAATTTTATTTTTAGGAACAGCTATTGATGATTATATGGCCAATATTGTACAAGCACAACTTTTGTTTTTAGAGTCATTAGATGCACGCAGAGATATTCAAATGTATATTAATAGTCCAGGTGGTTCAGTATATGCAGGTTTAGGAATATATGATACCATGCAATGGATTCAACCAGATGTTGCAACAATTTGTACTGGTTTAGCTGCTTCAATGGGTGCTGTGCTTCAATGTGCTGGCGCAAAAGGAAAACGCACCGCTTTACGTCATGCGCGTATTATGATTCACCAACCTTTGGGTGGTGCTCAAGGACAAGCAAGTGATATAGAAATTACAGCGCGTGAAATTCAAAAATTAAAGAAAGAATTATACGATATTATTTCACACCATAGCGGTCAAACTTTTGAAAGAGTACAAGCTGATAGTGACCGTGATTATTGGATGATAGCGGAAGAAGCAAAAGCATACGGAATGCTTGATGATGTATTAATTAAACCAAAAAAAGAAGAAGCAAAGTAGATTTTTGATTTTTGAAATATCTACCGTTTGGTGCCATTACTAAATGAAAAAGTGGATTAGTTTGGACGACAAACAAACATAAATAAAAAGATATTAACCAACTATTTAATTACATTTCCACTAAATTACTTTTGAATTTTGTATTTCAAAAAAACCTCAATGATTAATTTATTGAGGTTTTTTTATGTCTTTTAAAATTACGTTAAGTGCTTATTGTCAATTAGATTTATTTATAAATACTCGAAAATTTTCTTGATAATAATTATTTTATTTCCTAAAATTGCTCAACTGAAAAAATATTATGAAAATAAAAACTCAAAGAATTTTTAAAAGTAACCTCATAAAAGGTTTATTGATGTTGATGTTTGGTTTGTTAGTAAAGTTGAGTTTGGGACAGACAACTTTTTCATGGAGAAACGATCAAAATCCAACTAGTGGACAATGGAATATTTCATCTTATTGGTGGAATGGATCTGGTGCTGCATTACCAGGTGGAGCTGAAATTCTATATTTAGATGGAAATGTAGGTACTACTATGACAAATGATTTACCAAGTACAAATAGGTTTAGAATTAATTTTGGTGCTAATAGTGCTACTTCAAGAACTATTAATGGTTCTACATCAAATTTATTTTTTGATTATAGTAATGCCATACCTGCTATTTACAATAACTCAGGTGTTACACAAACAATTAATTTTCCTATTCAAATAGCTAATTCAAGTCAAATTACCTCTCCTAATTACGGTTTTGAATTGAATGCTCAATCAGGTAATTTAACGATTGGTTCAACAATTTCTGCTGCAAATAATACAGGAACAAAAGTTTTAGTGTTAAGAGCATCAAATTCTGGAACGGGTACAATAACTTTAAATGGAATTATTTCTAATGGAAGTGGAACAATGAGTATAAGTAAAATTGAGAGTAACACTGCTGTGTTAAATGCAGCTAACACATATACAGGAACAACAACTATTAGTGCAGGAACACTTAAATTAAATAAAACAGGGGGTACAACCATTCCTATTACAAATAATGTTGTAGTTTCTGCAGGAACTTTGCAAATAAGTTCAGATCAAACATTAAATAATTTAACAATTAGTTCAGGTGGTGTAACAATTGATGATGGAGTTACTTTAACAATAAATGGAACGCTAACTTATTCAGGTGGAACAATGAGTTATGGTTCAACAACTTTAGGAAATTTGGTAATAAGTAGCTCTGGACAATTAATTGTTTCGTCAGGAACTTTTTCAACAAATGGAAGACTAACCTTAAAATCTGACGCTAGCGGAACTGCCAGCATTGGTAATTCGGCAGGTAGTATTAGTGGAAATGTAACAGTTGAAAGATATATACCAGCTTTAAGTTCTTCAGGTATTCGTGGTCGTTACCGTTTCTTGTCATCTCCGTTAACCAATGCAACACTTGCAGATTGGCAAGGTGAAACACATATTACAGGTTTAGGAATAGGCTTTGACACAACTACAACTAATGCACCAAGTGTTTATTGGTATGAAGAGACAAGAGGTGGGAACCTAAATACTAGATGGACAGCTGCTACTGCTACAACAGGATATGATTTAGTGAATGGAAGAGGTTATAGAGTTTTTATAAGAGGCGATAGAACTGCTAATAGATTAAACGGAGTTCAGTCTCCTGATCAAAATGCTATTACTTTAAATTTAACTGGAACTTTAAAACAAGGTTCAGTAAACTTTAATAGTCCAACAGATTTAGTTACTTATACTGGTTCAGGTTCTGATGCAGGATGGTGTTTAATTGGTAATCCATATGCTTCACCTATTGACTGGCAAGCATCTAGTGGCTGGACAAGAAGTAATGTAGGTTCTGGAATAGCAATTTTTAATCCTCAAACAAATTCATATTCATATTCAATAAACATAGGTGATGCAAGTGATAATTCTTTTGTTTCGGTAAATGGAGGAAGTAGGTATATTTCATCTGGTCAAGGTTTTTTCATTAGGACTACTAATTCTTCTCCAACTCTAAGTTGTTCTGAATCTGTTAAAGTAACCAATACACCAGCTTATATATACAAAACTCCACCAAGTAATCAATTAAGATTGAAACTTATACAAGATTCAACAAATATTGATGAAACTGTGATAGCTTTTGGTGAAAAGTTCAGTGACGATTTCTTAGAAACAGAAGATGTAAATAAATTAACCAATGTTACTGTAAACATTTCTTCTGTTGTTGGTATTGAACAATATGCGGCCATCAATTTTACCTCAATTAACTATAAAGAAAAAACAATTCCTTTATCAGTTTGGGGTAATGCAAATGGAAATTATCAATTAGATTTGACACAAGTGGAAGGTTTTGATCCAACAGTTACCTTATTTTTGAAGGATAAATTTTTAAATACAACTACTACAATTGACCAGAATAAATCAATCAACTTTTCAATTACTGATGATTCATTATCAAAAGGTGATTTCAGATTTGAAATTTTATTTAAAAATAACAATACTAACGTAAATGAAATTTCAAGTTCAATATTCAAAACTAACTTAAATTTATTCCCTAACCCGGCCTCAGATATTTTGAATATTAATTTAAGCAATGCCAACTTTAAAAATTCAAATATTGTGGTTTATAATTTGTCTGGTATGGAAGTTATTAAATCAATTATGAATGGAGCAAGCGCTCAATTAAATATTGAAACATTAGGCAGCGGTGTTTATTTTGTAAAAGTAAGCAACGAAAATGGATTTAGTAAAACAGTAAAATTTGTAAAATAGACCATAGTAAACTATGGTCTATCGTCTATGGACCATGGACTTTAAAAAGAAAAAATATGAAAAAAATAATAGCAATCGCATTAATCATGGTAAGTGTCTCCTTTGGAGCCAATGCACAGCCAGGAAGCACTGGTGGATTTGATGATGAACCTGAAGATGTACCATTAGATGGTGGAATAATATTATTAGCTGCCGCAGGTGCAACTTATGGATTTAAGAAACTAAAAAAGAATGCTTAATCTATGATGTTTGGTTTGTGATATTCGAATTTAGAATTTTTAAATTCATACTTTCACAAAATACCCTAAAGTTAAGTAGGGATCATTTAAACAAGCTCAACGACCTCGGTTTTTGAGCTTGTTTTATTTTCATGAAATTTCATTTCGCTCACGCCTTACTTGATTGGCATTCTGAAATTCGAATTCCCTAAATACTACCCCTCTTTTTAAGCCAAACAATAGTAAAAATAATGGTAAGTATAAAATATAAATAGGCTTTACCTGCTACAAAGTCTTCAAAAATAGAAATGTAAAATCCTACTAAAAGACAAATAATTGCCATTACTAACCAATTTCTAAGAATCCACTTTTCCATTATTTTTTGATGCTTAAAATGCCTGTTATTTTAAAAATTTTATATTCTGAAAATGCTGTGTTGCTTTCCAATCCTTCTCCATAAATAATTTCATTGGGAGTATTAATTTTCACATTGTCGGTGGTATTTATTTTATTGGTTTTTTCGTCCCAAACCAACGATTCTGTTCTTAAAGTATCACCTTTTATATTTACCACAATTACCTCATTTTTAACAGTCATGGTTCTAAGTCTGTCATTTCTTATGGCGTATTTTGATTTTATATAACTAGTAATTTTTTTATCTTTATTATAAAAATATGCAGTAATGCCTTTTTTCATAATTGATTGATTACTCTTTTCGTTATCATATCTTTCTAACATTGGCGCAAATACTTTTGCTTTTACCAAACCAGAATCTGTATAGTTTAATATAATATTTGTCCCAACTTCTAAAGGTAAATTATCGGAAGCGGTAAGTACTTGTATTTTTTCAATATTATCGTTTTTACAAGATTGAAATAGTACAATTACAGCTATAAAAACAGCAATTAAAATGGTTTTTTTGAAAGTGGAATTAGTCATATTTATACTTAATAAACCACTTATCAGAAAAAACCAAGCCAATTGTTAATTTATAAAATTGCTCATTGATTAAATTAGTATTTGCACCACGAGTTAAATATTCAAACCCAACATTTACACGTGAAAATTTCTTATACCTATCTCTTTCAGCAATTGGAATTCCAATTCCACAATGATAACTACTAATATTTACAGACTGATTGTCAATAAATATATTAGTTTGTTCATTTCTATAACCAAGTCGGTATTCTAAACGTTTAAAATAATTTCTCGAATCTTCTTTAATATCAGGAAGCCAACAAGCACCAACGTTAAAATGCCAAGAGTTTTGTAGGCCTTTATTTTGCCCATAAGAACTGTATTTGCCCCACGCAGCCGTTCCAAAATCGGCAGCTACAGTCCAATTAGTGTTGTTTGTAATTGCTATTCCATATTTAATTTCAAATGGAATTGTTACAGAACCAGTTTTGGTTTCGTCTGTTTTAATGGAATCTTTTCCTAAATCCAAACCGCCAATTGCTAGTGTTCTAAATGAATATCTTTGATTACCTGTTAAATTGGTTTCTGCATTAAAAGTAAGACCGGCATTTATTGAAACAGGATTTTTACGGCCTCTTACCAATTTTTTATGTTCAAATCCATTTGAATCAACAATGGTTTTATATTTTGGTAAACTAAAATTAAGACTATCAAAATGAGATTGAAATCCGTATTCAATAATAAATCCATTGACATTGTCTTTTCTATCTGCCGACCAATTAAAAATATAATATTGAGCAGGTGCAGTTTGAATCATTCTTGAATTGATTTGTCCAAAAATATATCCTACATTTACTCCAGCAGATAAGTATTTATTTATTTTAGCTCCAATACCAAAAAATGCTCTAGTTAGCCCACCGCTACCAATTTGTGAAGTAGTAGCATTCACATCAATCAAAGCATTAAATGTATCAACTTTTAAAAGGGTAGTTCTTCTAATGTCATAACCTATTGCCGAATAAGGTGCAGCACCAAATGCCATTCCAATTCCTTTTTTTGAAATTAAAGTACCAAAATTAAAGTATGCCAAGCCTGAAAGTGATGCATTTAAAGTTGAATTTCCACTTTTAAGCGTTCCATTGTTTAGCATGGCTCCAGCTTCTAAATTTGTTTGTGCCAAAGCACTGTAAGATGCAGGATTTAAAATATTTAAATCGTATTTTCTTCTAAATCCTTGGCTTACTTGTCCCATATTTCCGAGTGTAGCCGAACCAATATATTGCAAATCGCCAACTCCAAAAAACGAATAAGGACTTTGAGTTAAATTTTGTGAGAATGAGCTGAAAGTTTGAAACAAAAAACACACCGTAAAAAGGATATTGATTTTGTTTTTTACTTGAATAGGTTGCCAATTGTGGGCTTTATACATTGTATGTTAATATTTTATTGAGTCCAAATAGTGTTAAATAAGGATGCGCAAATAAGGCTTTTTTTAGGTGTTTTTCAAACAAATAACAATTTCCACCGCTTAAAATAATTTCTGTTTCGCCAAATTTTGATTCATATAATTCAATTCTGCTTTTTATTTCTGCCAATAATCCAAAAAAAGCGCCACTTTGCATGCAACTTTCAGTTGAATTTCCATTGAAATCTGTTGGCTCTTTAAAAGTTAATAGTGGTAATTTAGCTGTAAAATGATTCATAGCTTGTAAACGCATGTTTAATCCAGGTGAAATAGCTCCACCCAAATATTCCTTTTTACGGTTCAAAAATTCAAAGGTTACACATGTACCCAAACTTATTACTAACACATTTGAATCATTATTCAAATGAACAGCTGAAGCTATTAAAGCTATTCTATCTAATCCTAAAGTATTTGGAGTTAAGTAATTATTTATAAAAGGTAATTTAGTTAAATAATTAAAAGGCAAAAGTTTAGTTTTAGTTTGAAGCATTTGTAAAAGAGGTTCTTCACTTTCATTTACAGTACTAATAATGCTAATTTCAATTTTGTTTTCAATAATAATAGTTTCAATATTTCCCACATTTAAAACATCTAATATTATAGTTTTTAATAAGTTAGAATTTTCAAAAATTCCAATCTTAGTTTGCGTGTTCCCAATATCTATACAAATGTTTTTCATGGTTTTTGTTAGTTTTTAGTACTTAGTTTCTTAGTACTTAGTTTCTTAGTACTAAGTTTCTTAGTACTAAGTTTCTTTAAACGAACTAAGTACTAAAAACTAGTTAACTAAGTACTTTTTTCTATATTATCATTTCTAATTCTTTGTGAGCAAATTCTTGCAATTCATTGCCAATTAA
>CANGPW010000078.1 GCA_947456185.1 Bacteroidota bacterium
AAAACAAAAGAGACAAATAAAGTTATGAATACAGTTAACAATGATTCACTATCAACTGCAGTTTTTGGTGCGGGGTGCTTTTGGTGTGTAGAAGCCGTTTTTCAACAAGTAAATGGAATTGAGAAAATTGAAAGTGGTTACAGTAATGGGGATGTTAAGAACCCAACATACCGAGAAGTTTGTGATGGAAGAACAGGACATGCAGAAGTTTGCAAAATTTGGTTCGATTCAAACATTGTTTCTTATGAAACTTTGCTATCTATTTTTTGGCAAACTCACGATCCAACAACCTTGAACCAACAAGGAAATGATAGAGGAACACAATACCGTTCTGCCATTTTTTATAACAGTGAATCGCAAAAATTAGCAGCTGAAAAATACAAAATAGACTTAGATCAATCGGGTGCTTTTAGCAAGCCAATTGTAACTGAAATAGCCGCTGTGAATAATTATTTTCCTGCCGAAGATTAACATCAAAATTATTATAATCAAAATAGTCAACAATCTTATTGCCAGTTTGTAATTGCTCCAAAATTAGAAAAATTCAAAAAGGTTTTTGGTGATAAATTCAGTAAAAAGTAAACTGTAATTTTTATTGATTTTGGTGAGGACGCCAACATCGGCTAAAAAAAATGTTCGATTTTGTCGTCATTGCGAGGAACGAAGCAATCTCATTGTTTGTTTTGAATATTCAAACTTCAATTATCAATTATTGATATTGTAAGGACGCCAATATCGACTTAACAAAACTTGAACCACTCCCGATAGCTATCGCATGTACGTCAAGCTAATTTATAGTATTTTCTTGTAAACAGATATAAACATTAAAGTTCCGGAGGAACGAAATATTTATAGCAACGGGTTTTAACCCGTTGAATAAATGAAACCTGACTTTTATACGAAACCCCCTAAATATTTGCGCTAAGCCAGAGGCTTAGCGCAAATATTTAGGGGGTTTCGTTGTGTTTATATGTTCCTTTAACTCCGAATTTCATTCGGGGCTATAAATATTAAACTCCGCTGGAGTTTTCCTTAGCTTGACGTACATGCGATAGTTATCGGGAGGAAAACAGAAAACATAGCCATAAACTATGTAATCTATGTATCTATGTGGTTTTTTAGTTATTGCAGATGTAATCAAACTGCAATTATCAATTATTTATGTTGCTTTTTTTCTAATTCTAGCCAATTTCAATATACGTTGCACCGCCACCAAATTTTAATGGATCAGCATCTTCAAAATGTTTGGCAAGGCGCTTGTTTTTAGTCAAAAATGTTTGGATTTTATTCTTCAAATATTGGTTGCCAATTCCATGCACATATACAATACTTTTCATTTGATTGATATAAGCAGCTTCTAAAGTTTTTATAAATACATCCATTTGCACGCCAATGATATCGTTGGTTTGAGTAGTATAACCACGTTCCAATAATTTTTCAAAATGTAAGTCTATTACTGGTTCAGGTTTGGCACTTAAATCAATAGTTTCAACTTTAGGTTTTTCGGAAAAATCTTTTTGTTTCAATGCCGTTAAATTCAATTGTGTAAACTCTTCGTTTAACTTAAACATATATGCCTGTTTTTGTAAAAAGAAACAGAACTTTAACGATTGATGGAATTCCTTTGGATTTGTTTTAAACTCAATATGTAAAGGCTTTGACGGCTTCATGTTTATGTCGTCTGCCAAAATTAATTGAAACAAAAGTGGATTCCATTTATCATAGTTTTCCAAATTTAACTTCAACATATTTAGCTCTTCTCCGCGGTTTAATTTGCCAGTTTTGTATAAACTAAAAACGTCTTTTTCCTTTTGGTAAATAGCATATAATAAAATATCGCAAGTGTTATTGTGCAACACACCTTCCACTTCGTTTTCACCCATTCGGTTATAAGCCCAAAATATGCCCAATGGATTGGTATTCAATTTTGATTTTAGTTTATCGTCAACTTCTTTTTTAGCCGCATCAGGCTTTACTTCATCAAAATCTATTTTTAGTACTTCACTTGCCAAAACCGGAATTTCAAAATCGTCTTCAATGGTTACGCCCACCATATTTTTTCCTTTAAAACTGGTAACAATACCTTCCATGTTTTCATTTACAAATTTTACTTTATCTCCAAGTTTCAGCATGATGTTTTAATATAAAAATTAAGCTGCAATATTAACGCAAAAAGCCGACTGTTAGGCATACAATCGGCTTTTATTTTATAAATTTATTTCTGCTTTATCATCTTAAATCCCACCAATCATCAACCTTATTTCTTCTTCAATGCTTCGCACATCCAAATCTTCCATGCATTTAAAATGTTTTTTAGGACAACTGTTAAATCCAATTTTACTGCATGGCCTGCAACTTATATTTTTGTTTTCAAATAAGGTTTGTTTTACCTCATTTTTGCCATAATATGGATTCATGCCCAATAATGGAGTGGTATTTCCCCAAAGTGAAATAATTTGTTTTTGGAAAGCCGCGCCAATATGCATTAAACCAGTATCGTTGGTAATAAGCAGTGAACTATTTTTAACAACAAATGCCGATTGATTCAAACTTAATTTGCCACATAAATTTGTTACATTTCCATTGCTTTGCTTTGCAATTTCATCGCCATTTGCTTCATCCTCTTTTCCTCCTAATAAGTAAATGGGTAAGTTTATTTTATTGCAAATTTCAATGATTTTATGAACAGGAAACCTTTTAGTAAAATGCTGCGCTCCAATAGCCCAAGCTATAAATGGTTGGTCTAAATCTAAAGGATAGTTAAACGAAAAATCTATGGGTAAAAAATAATCCAATCCTTTGTTATCATTGATAATTCCAAGCTTTTTGGTTGGTTCAAAATACCTTTCTACAATATGAATATTTGGCATTTTATTGCTTTTGAAATTTACCAATAACCACTTTTCAATATTCAGTTTTGGGAATGAATAATCTGTTACGCCCAATGTTTTTTTGAAAATGAATGTGCGAATATTATTGTGTAAATCAATCACAAAATCAAAGTTTTCTGTTTGCAATTCTTTTGCTTTTGCAATCAAACTTTTATCTAAAATATGTAATTGATCTATGTATGGATTGGTGTTTAAAATGCTTTCAAAATTAGGCTTTGTTAAATAATGAATTTCTGCATTTAATTGTTGCTTTAAACACCTAATTACTGGTGTTGTTAAAACTACATCGCCAATGGAACTAAAACGGATAATTAATATTTTCATACTGCTGCAATATTAATCTTTATACAAAACATATTTCTTACGCATTACCTTAAATTTTTCTAAATCTATCTGCCAAGTTTTTTCAATTTCTTTGGCTGTAAGTCCACTAATTATTTGCTTTCGCAAAATATTGGAACCTGCTAATTTGTCGAAAAACGGATTAAAAAAATGGGCGGTATCTGTGCTTGTTTTATAAAATTCTATGAGCCAATTTAAGTTTATTTTATTGATATTTTTGGCTTCATAACTTAATAAATATCCTTTACAAAGTTTATCTTTTTGCGGAGGATTGTCGGCCACCCCAGGAATTGATTTTGGCGTAAATTCATAATTACCAATACTTGAATTTGGTAAGCCAATGCATTCAAAAGGTTTATCGGTTCCACGTCCTAAACTTATTTCAGTTCCTTCAAAAAAACACAAGCTAGCATATAACCTAATAGCGGCATAAGTTCTTAAATTAGGGGAAGGAAAAATAGGTGGCATATAAACAGTTTTGTGCGTATAGTTTTTCATTGGAATCACTATTAATTTGCATTTTAATTTATGCTTCAACCAACTTTCTCCATTGATCATTTGCGCATATTCGCCCATGGTCATTCCATGTAAAATTGGAATTGGATGCATGCCCACAAACGAATGAAAATTAGTATCTAAAACCGGTCCATCTATGATATCTCCATTCGGATTTGGTTTGTCTAAAACAATCAATGTTTTATTGGTTTCTGCCAAGGCTTCCATCACATAATGCAAGGTGCTGATATAGGTGTAAAAACGAGCACCTACATCTTGTAAATCAAAGATAATAATGTCAACATTTTTTAGTTGTTCCGCGCTTGGTTTTTTATTGTTTCCGTACAATGAAATAATGGGCAAACCGGTTTTTTCATCCATGCCACTTTTTATTTTTTCTCCTGCCGAATAATTTCCACGGAGGCCATGTTCTGGTGAAAAAAGTGTGGTAATATTCACCTTTAAACTTTTCAAAGTATCAATTAAATGAGTGCTATTTAACAAACTGCTTTGATTCACCACTAAACCAATTTTTTTGTTTTTTAGCAATGGTTTATAAGCATCTATTCTGGCGGAACCCAATATGATTTGTGCATTTATTTCAGAAATTAAAAGCAAAAGCACTATAAAACAAATGCTAATATTATATTTGACCATTCTATTTTTCATTCAATTTGCAATTAAGTTATTTTATATCCAAACGTTTAAGCCAAAGTAAACAAACTTCGTTTTCTAAACTTATCGTTCGAATAGCTACTTTGGCGGTAGCCATTAGTGTTACAGTTATGCTTTTAGCAATTGCTATTTCGCGTGGTTACAAGCAGCAAGTTAGTCAAAAACTTTCCAATTTTCAATCACATATTTTAATTAATAATCTTGACCAAAACCAATCTTACCAAAGTTTGCCTATTGAAGGTAATGCTGATGTAGAGCAATTTATTAATGCTAAAAATGGCTTTCAACACTTTCAAAAATATGCAATTAAAGCGGGTATTATTAAAACTGAAAACGATTTTCAAGGAATTGTTTTAAAAGGTGTTGACGTCCATTTTGATTTTACGTATTTGAAAAACAGTTTAATAGCTGGCAACATTCCTAAATTAGATACTTTAAAACTTTCTAATCAAATTTTACTTTCTTCCTCGTTAGCACAAAAATTAGGGTTTAAAGTGGGTGATGGAATTTTTGTATATTTTATTCAAGATCCACCTCGCGTTCGTAAGTTCAATATTGTTGGTATTTTTGATACTAATTTAGGGGAAATTGACGATTTGTACGCTATAGTTGACATCAAACAAATTCAAAAATTAAATGGATGGTCCAATAATTTATTTACAGGTTACGAAATTTTTGTAAATAATTTTGATTCATTGGAGTCTAAAGTTGATTTGCTAGCTACTGTAACGCCTTACACCATGGGCATTACGCCCATTAATTTAGTTTATCCCGACCTTTTTAATTGGCTAAATATGTTGGATGTAAATGTCATGATTATATTAATTTTGATGGCTGCAGTTGCTATTATTAATATGGTTACAGCTTTATTAATTTTAATAGTAGAACGTAGTAATATGATTGGTATGCTAAAAGCTTTGGGCTTGAATAATTTGAATATTATAAAAATATTTTTGAATTTAGCGGCCTTTATTATTATCAGAGGTTTATTGCTTGGCAACGCTTTGGCAATTGGATTAGGTTATTTACAACAGCAATTTAGTTTTATTAAACTTTCGGAAAAAGATTATTACGTAAGTGCGGTTCCCGTATCCTTCCAGCCTTTCGATTTTATTTTGGTAAATTTTTCATGCTTTGCAATTTGCCTTTTTTTATTGCTGTTGCCTGCAAATGTTGTAAGTAAAATTAGTCCAGTTAAATCAATCAGATTTGATTAGATTTATATAACATTTTTTAATAAATATTTGCGTTATTTGTAAAAAATGAATAATCCATTAGTTAGCATCATTACACCTAGTTATAACCAAGCGCAATTTTTGGAGCAAACCATATTTTCTGTTTTAAACCAAAGCTACAAAAATATTGAATATTTTGTAATGGATGGTGGCTCTAATGATGGAAGTTTAGACATAATAAAAAAGTACGATGCCAATATTACTTATTGGCAAAGTAAGCCAGATTTGGGTCAGGCAGATGCGATCAACCAAGCATTTAAAATGTGTAAAGGTGAAATCATTGCTTTTATAAATTCCGATGATTTGTTAATGCCAAATGCAGTGGAAACCGCTGTTTCTTGTTTTGAGGTAAATAGCGAAACATCATTAGTGCATGGAAATTGTACTACCATTAATGCTTTAGGAGAAGAAATAGGATCTGTAAAAGGGAATCCCGTAAGGTTTGAAAAAGTTTTAGAAGTAGGTATGCTACCCAATATTTACCAACCAACTTGTTTTTTTAACAAGAGTCAATTAAAGCGCGATTACTTTTTAGAAACTCGTTTTAAATATGCCTTTGATTATGAACTGATTTTACATTTACTAAAAAGCCGTTCATGTTTATACGTTAACATTCACATGGCTGCTTATCGTGTTCATGCCAATGCTAAAAGCCAAAATATAAATGCTGCATTTAAAGAAAAATTGGAAGTTCAAAAAATGTACATGAGTGGTTTAAATTTAAGATGGGTTTATCGAAAACTTAAAACTAGTTTTGCTAAATAATTATCATGTTTACTGCTTTTAAAAATATCATTCCAAAAAGCTATAAATACCCATTTTACTTTGTATTTAAAGCGCCTCAGCGTAGTTTTTCATCAAATAGTTTATACCGCGATTTAAAAGGTATTGGCATTTATTTATGGTATTCAATATTTTCATTTAAAAAGCTAGAAAAAATTACCATTTGCACCGGAATTTATAACCGAAGTGATAACTATCTGAATCAATTATTGCAAAGCATCAAAAAAGCAAAACACCAGCATTTAATTGAGCTTTCGGTGTTTGATTGTAATTCGTATGATGTGGAAGATTTAAAAACTGAAATTCAAAAACAGTGGAAAGGGAAATTAATTTTCAACTCTGAACCAATTAAATTCAGTAGGTCTTACACTTTTAATAAAGCGGTTTCCCATAGTGAAACCAATCTTATTTTTATATGTGATGCCGATTTATCGCTTCCAAAAAATATTGTTGAATCTGTAAATTTTTTTACTGCTAAAAACCGAGTTTGGTATCCCATATTTTTCTTTTTGTATAATAATAAACCGGCTGTTATTGCAAAGCAAAATGGCGAGTGGGAACAATATGGAAGCAAAGGAATGTTAAGTTGCCTAAAACAAGATTGGGAAGTAATTGGTGGATTGAATGAAACGTATACCACTTGGGGAAATGAAGATACTGAACTTTGGGAACGCTTTCATAAAAATGGTTTTACCTTAGTTAGAAATAGAGCCAAAATTCTGCACCATTGGCACAGCAGCCATAATCCAAAATATGAGTTTATGAATGAAGCATAAAAAAAGCACCTTAAAAGGTGCTTTTTGTTAGGTATTTTATAAAAAACTATGTTTTATTCCAAATAAAAAACACATATTATATAACAAATCTGAATCATAATTATGTTTATCAATTCTAATAAAATGTTTTTGCAGGTTTAGCTCTAATGCAATATTTTTTATAATTTTTTTGGATAGTCCTATATTTATACCTAAATCATATTTTTTATACCTATCATTAACCTTATCGTAATCTATTGAACCATTTGTTATAATAACTATGTTTGGACTTCCATATGATATTCCTGTTTCTTTAATTCTATAATTATTTTCATACATATATGAAAAAAGCAAGCCAGCTATAATGTTATATCTCTTATTATTTAACACATAATTTATTGGAAACTCAAAATAACTCAAACTGTTTTGATATTCAGTTTCTTCTTTATATTTTTTGGAATCTAAATAAATAATTGTTTTAAATCCTTTTTCTATAAGTTGAAATCCAAAACTAATTAGATTTTTTTTAACAGGTATTGCATATTCCAAATTAACAAAAACTCCTTGTATGCTTTTTTCAAAAGGTCTTATTTTAGTTAAGATAAATAAGTCTTTTGATTGAGTAGAATTTGCAATTCCAACCTTAAATGAAAATTTATTAAATTCGTTTTGGCAATAAATAAAGTTCAATGGAAATATATAACAACACAATATTAAAATCTTTTTCATTATTTAAAATTAATAAATTGGCACCATATAACCGCTACAGCAATAATTATACATAAAACCTGTAACTGGATTTAATTTAGTACAACACAATCTTATCTTGGCTTCATCTTTTTTTATTGAATAAGTATAAGTAATTATATCAGGAGTATTCGGGTCATTATCTCCTAATGTAACTGTATAATCATTTCCATTAGTTGAACTACATTTTGCTACCAAACCAATACAATAGGGGTAAAAACCTTGTGCAATACAATCAATACAATTAGGCAAATTATCTAATTGTAAGTTTATTAAACAATCAGAACCTGTACTTTTGCTATAACAAAATTTTGCAGTAGTAATTATTGGATTTGCTTTTGGTGCAAAATCATGACAACCAACACTTTCGTTGTCTGACGATTCACACAAATCCCAATGGATTTCATATTTTTGCTCCTTATGCATTAGCATTAATAAATCTGTAATACAAACAGGACATGTTCCTTGAACTTCTTTTTCACAGGGGCAAGCAACTTTTTTACCAATTATAACAGTTGGCTTTAAAACAGATGTTTGATTTGGTTCGTTTAAATCAATAATAGATTTTTTGAACGAACAATTACTCATAAAAATGGAAGTAGTAATAATTAGAGTTAATAATTTGAGTTTAGATAAATTTTTCATTTTTTGTTTATTTTAAAGATAAGTGAGAAATTATTTTTGATTAAGTTGTAATTGTTAAACTTAAATTCCATAACTGGGTTTGCAAATAAATCATAGCTTAAAGTGTATTGTGCATTTAATTTATTAGATATTTTGTAACCTAAGCTTACTACTGGTGCTATATTGCTTTTTAGAAAGGGAGCTGTTGTATTATAATTTTTTATTCCAAATACATATTTTATTGAAGCAGTAAAGTCTTTATCTGCTAATGGATATTTTGAAATAGCATATTCACCCAAAGCCTCTTGGTTTAAATTAGCATATAATAAATAACTTAAACAAATACCACCTCCTATTGAAAACTTATTTTTAAATTGTTTTATTAAGTTTAATGGTATTTCTAAATATGAGAGATCAAGACTTGTTTTTAAATTAATTTTTGTTGTTTCTGGTCCATTTAACCAATTAGAGATATAACTTACTGAATTTAAATAATTATTTGTTTTTCTATTTGAAAATATAAGTCCTAT
This sequence comes from Bacteroidota bacterium, assembly GCA_947456185.1. GTDB lineage: Bacteria > Bacteroidota > Bacteroidia > UKL13-3 > UKL13-3 > JAAFJM01. The sequence continues at coordinate 9,078 of CANGPW010000078.1, forward strand.
TTTAAATGTGATGCCTGATTTTATTTCTTGTTTTGAAACAAATCCAAAATTATAAGAATTCATAATATTATTTATATCATTTTTGTTAAGCTGATGCATTAAACTAATTTCATGCCCAACTAAAATACTAATATCATTATTATTTTTTTGAGCAAAACAATTTAAATAACTATTCAGAAATAGAATTAATATAAATAAATATTTTTTCATTTAATGTTTTGCAATTTAATGTTAAAATAATTTAATTTTTATAATAGTTATTTTAAAAAATGCATAAAGCATTAAATATTAGCGATTTTATTTTTTTAATTTTAAAAAATACAAGCATAAAAAAAGCACCTTAAAAGGTGCATTTTTGCATGTCAGTTCGAGCGGAGTCGAGAACTTATTACTTTCGTTTTCAATATATTTCGACTACGCTCAATATGACAAACTGTAAAAAGGTGCTTTTTTTTATAAATGTATTAAATTGTTTGATTAGAAAATTTCAAGTTCAAGGCTTGTGAAGATAGGAAAAAGGGAGTTTGCTATTCGCAAATGACCTTTTTAATAGCGAGCATAACGAAGAAATTGGAATTTTATATCTGATAATTTTTTATTTTACTCTTTCAGCGTAAGACTCAGTACGCAAATCTACTTTAATTTTTTCTCCAATATTTATAAATAAAGGAACCATAATTTCTGCGCCAGTATCTAATGTAGCAGGTTTTAAAGTGTTAGTTGCTGTATCGCCTTTAACGCCAGGTTCGGTATAAGTTACTTCGTAAATACCAAAATTTGGTGGTTCAATTCCAATAACTGTATCGCTTTCAAAAGCTACTTTCAAAATCATTTCTTCTTTAATGAATTTTTCAGTGCTACCAATTGAAGAACCATCTACAAATATTTGCTCAAAATTTTCAGGATCCATTAACACCAAACTGCTTCCGTCTTTGTATAAAAACTGCATTTCGCGGTGTTCTACTCTTAACATTTCTACACTTTCGCCAGCACGCAAACGGTGTTCTATTTGTTTGCCGCTTTTTACATTGCGTAATACTACTTGGTAAAACGCACGTAAGTTTCCTGGTGTTCTGTGTTGGTATTCCATTACTTGGCATAATTCGCCATTAAATTTTATAAAACAGCCTTTAAATAAATCACCTGTATTTGCCATAATTTTTATTTTTTTATATAATTTTATTTTTTTCTATTTCTTTTTCCGTTGGCTATACTTCGACTTCGCTCAGTAACCGCTAACGGCAATTCATCTTTTGTCTATTGGTCATTGAGCTTGTCGAAATGATTGACTATCGTCTATCGTCTAATCGAGGTGCGAAAGTACATTTTTTTCAATAGGAACTATAACTCGCTGTAAAATTGTTTTTGTTCTACAAAATGTTTCCATACAACGCTCTTATTATAAATGCCTTTCATGCTATTATTAGTAATTTTTTGTTGCACTTTTCTACGTAATTTTAACCATTTGAAAAAGTGTTTTGCAAAATGATAATGTGCTTTGTGAATGGCCAAACTGTGTTTA
>CANGPW010000079.1 GCA_947456185.1 Bacteroidota bacterium
AAAAAACAAGGTTTTGTTGGTCCTGATAGTTACTATATGAATATAGCATACTATCAAAAAGAATTAGCCAATAGTAATTTGGTAAAACATCATATCATCAATCAATTCTATTTAGATAGTTTACTAAAACAAGAATATAATTGGAAACTTTGGAAAATATTAATTATGGAAAAATGGTTCAGTCATTGGGTTGATTAATTCATTTAACTCAATTACATTGCGCAAATTAAAAAAATATGTCATTAATATTCATTACAGGTGGAGCGGGTTTTATAGGTTTTCAGTTGCAAAAACAATTGGAAGGGACGTTTGATGTGAATGCAATAGACTTATTATCCCTCAATAACAAAGCATCCATTTTTAGAAGTAAAAATTTAAAAAATTTAGTTCAAAGTGATATAGCAAGTAACTTTTTAGACCACTTAAAAACGAAGCCTGATGTTTTAATTCACTTGGCTGCAGAAACAGGTATTGCTGGGTCATTAACAAATCCTGCCCAATATTTTGAAACTAATTTACAAGGAACTTTTAATGTATTGGAACAATGCAGAAAAAACGGTGTGAAGCATATTATTTATGCCAGTAGCTCATCGGTTTATAGTTCAAATCAACAATTAATGAGCGAAGAAAGTGATACCAAATCTCAGCTTTCATTTTACGGAACAACAAAAAAAATGAGTGAAATAATGATTGAAAATTATTGCGCTCAGTTTGGATTAACAGCTATTGGTTTAAGGTTTTTTACGGTATTTGGTTCTTGGACAAGGCCAGACATGGCCGCTTATAAATTCATGAACAATATTGATAAAGGATTGCCCATCAATATTTACAATGATGGGAATGTTTTTAGGGATTTTACCCATGTAAGCGATATTGTAAAATCCATTGAATTATTAATTAAAAAAATTCAATTGGAACCCATTGGCACCCATAAAATATTTAATATTGGTTTAGGATCACCCATTTCAGTTTTAAAATATGCGAATCTAATAGCAGATGCAATGGGGAAGGAGCCAATCATTAATTTTACCAATTTGCCCTCTAATGAATTAATAGCAACATTTAGTAATACCAATCAATTAGAACAGTATGTTCAGTATAAACCTTCATGTAAAATTGAAGATGGAATCAATGAAATGGTAGCTTGGTTTAAAAATAATAAATATGAATAAAAATATTTTTGTTTTTGTAGTTTGTGGAGCTGCTGAACATATTGATACTTTGCATTTTTCTTTAAAATATTTGCAGCATTTTTCCAAAAATGAAATCATTATAGTTACTGATTCAAACAGAAATGAAATTGCTATCAATCATGATCATATTATTGATGTGAAAGTAGATGAAAAATACAATCACCATCAAGCAAGTATTTATTTAAAAACAGGCTTAAATAAATTTTTACCTAAAGGCAATAATTATTGTTATTTAGATACGGATGTGATAGCTGTTTCGGAAGATTGTGATCATATTTTTAACGAATATATTGCACCAATCACATTTGCTCCTGACCACTGTAAAATAAGAAATTTTAGTTCTTATGCTGTTCATTGTAACTGTACTGAAGAATGGGATAAAAATAAAGCTATTTTTTATGAACACATGAAAAGTATAGAGCGAAATAGAACAACCATTGACCCATTCTTATTAAAAAAAGCAGATGAATTACAGTTATTGTTTGATCAATTAAAAAAGTCATTTTTAAAAAAAGTATATACTGCAATAAAATTTGCAATAAGCTACCCAGTTTTTAAGTTAAATAATGAGTTTTATTTCAATAGAAAAACAAGAACTTGGCACATAGCATCAGGCGAAATTGTTATGTACGACAACTATATTGAAAAAAATCAAGAAAAACCAAATGGGATTTATTATAATAAGTGGAATCAAAAATGGTATGATAAAGAAGGAAACGATATTTGGCAAGACGAATGTGACCATTTGCTATTGCAAATAGCAGAGACTTTTGAAATAAAAATAAAAAATAAAAACTGGCAACATTGGAATGGTGGAGTATTTTTATTTAATCATGAAAGTGATGCGTTTTTAAATACTTGGCATCAAAAAACCATGTATATTTTCACATTACCCAATTGGAAAACACGTGACCAAGGAACATTAATTGCAACAGCTTGGGAGTTTGGTTTAAATAACCATGTTACACTTTCTAAAAAGTGGAATTTTATAGCTGATTATTATAAAAAAAGTTTGAAGCTCAATAGCAATGAAGGCCTGATAACAGACGATGATTTTAAAACAAGTTATAAGCCTATATTCATGCATGTTTACCATAACTGGGGAAAGCAAGATTGGGGTGTTTGGCAATGGATAGAAAATAGAATTTCATGAAAAAAATAATATTTAAATCAAGTATGTTCATAATCGGATTAATTTATTTAATTGGTGTGATTATTTTTGGCGAACAACACCCTTTTTCTAAATTTTCTATGTATAGTTCTTTTGCTGATTATTCCTATGTTTTTTATTTTACTGATCAAGAAAATAAAATGATAAAATGTACTGACCTAAATTCAACAGGAACAAATTTGGCACATATGTATACCACTGTTTGTGAAAATAACAATTTTAGTCATGGACATGGAATGGAAAGCGATTCTGTATTACATGAAGTTGGAAAACAAATGTTAAATATTATTAAAATAAATAATATTAAATTGAATCATAATAACAAAAAAGTTAAATTAAATAGGATGTATTTTTATTATGAAGGAAATATAATTCAATGTAAAAAGCAAGAAATGTATGAAACTGTTTTTAATTAAATTTTTTGTTTCAACGCTCCTATTTTTTATTTCATTTGAAATATTTTTAAGAATTTCAGGAAAATACAAAACAAGATCAGAGTTTAAAGAAAAAAATTATGCTTACAAATATAAAGTTAAAAAGCCTACATGGTACCATACCAATACGCCAAATTCTTCAAGAATCAAGAAAGAAAAAGAATGGCAATATTTTAATCAATATAATGAATTTGGCAACAGAGAAAAATCTATTGATAACTTTGAAAATGATACAGTATCTATAAAAGTTCTTTGTTTGGGCGATTCATTTACTGAAGGTGACGGAGCGCCATATGACAGTTCTTGGGTAAGACTGTTTGAAAGAAAATTAAACTCAAAAGATAACTTAAAATATAAAATATACAATGCGGGAGCTTGTGGGAGTGATGTATTTTATAATTATAAAATACTTACAAATAAATTAATGTCATTAAAGCCTAAAATAGTAATTGAGTGTATTAATTCAACCGATATAAATGATGTGATTTGGAGAGGTGGATTTGAAAGATTCAATTCAGATGGCACAGTTTCAGGTAAAGTCGGGCCCAATTGGGAATTTTTTTATTGCTTTTCGCATGTTTTTAGAGCATTTATGAACGTTTTTTTAAAATACAACGAAAACCTAATAAGCGAGAATAATCTGCCGTTAAATGAGAAATCTGCAGTTGCTTTAATTTTAAGTCAATTAGAACAAACAGCTCAATTTTGTTTAAATCATCATATTGAATATCATTTAATAATACATCCACTTCCTACCGAATTGATTAAAGGTAATTCTCAGCCAATTGAATTTATTCAACAATTAAGTCATAAAACATATGTTACTTCATTATTCACTTCATTTAGTAACTACTATAAAAAAAATGATTTATTGAAAGAATATTGGATAGTTAACAAACATTTTAATTCAAAAGGTTATTTAACTATGGGAAATATTATTTTTAATGAAATTAAATTAAACACAATAAAATGAAAGATTTTTATAAACATTTAAATATAAATTCTTATTCAAGCATAGAATGGAAATTGATGAAAGTATCTTTTTCATTAATTTGGTTTTTGTCTTTATTATCAATTTTATACAAATATAATTTTGCACCAATTCCTGAAAGTATTTTTAAATTATTTCCTGCAGGTTTTTATTTAAGTACAAATGCGAAAATTTTATTATTTATTGCTAATTTAATACTAATTTGTTGCTATATTCTAGAAAAATATTTTTGGTGGTCATTATTGGGCTTATCGCTTATTAGTTTATTTGGATTTTCATTAGAAGATTCTAACAGTGATTTTGACAGAAATACCATGATAACTGGAATTTTCTTTGCCCAATTTTTTGCTTATAGTATCAAAAAAAAGTATTTTGATTTTGATATTGAAAAATATCGGGTTCAGTTTTCAGTTCAAATTATAGCAATAAGTTATACCTTATCTGCAATAGCTAAGTTAAGAACTTCTGGTTTGAATTGGGTTACTGATGGTTTACTGATGCCTTTGCAAATTATGAAAACAAACTATTTTGGATATGTAAACGATGCTAATATTGAACATATTCATAATGCTCATCATGTGATTGAATTATTAAGTAAATATTCCGTTGCTGTAATGTTTGTATTGGCATTTACTTTAATCATAGAATTTTTCGCATTTGTTTCGATTTTCAATAAGAAATATTCTTTTATATATGGAATACTGTTAATGTTTATGCATATTGGAATATATTTGGTATTAGATGTTGCCATTAAAGGAACATATATTCCCATGTTAATTTTTATGTTAAATCCTTTGTTTTTATTTTGGACAATAATTAAATCATTAAAAAACAATTTAATTAAAGTATATGAGAAACATGCTTAAGAAAATATTTTTTTCAATTTTAGTCTTTTATTTAACCCTTGAAATTTCATTAAGGATTTCAGGTAAATTTAAAACTCCAAATGAGATAAGTATTGGATTTTATCATTGTCAATACCGACAAAAAATACCAACCTGGTATTATTATTATAAGCCTAATTGGACACACTATTATAAACAAGTAGAGTTTGAATATACCAATATTTATAATGAGTTGGGGAGCAGAGAACTCCCTTTTGTAAGTTTTTTAAACGATTCCAATTCAAATAAAATTGTTTGTTTAGGCGATTCTTTTACGCATGGAGACGGAACAAGTTATGATAGTTCTTGGGTAAGGCAATTTGAAAAAAGAATCACTGGCAATTCAATTAAAAATATTAAATTATATAATGCTGGTACCTGTGGCAGTGATGTTTTTTTTAACAATAAATTACTAGTCAATGACCTCATTAAAATGAAGCCTCATTTAGTGATTGAATGTATCAATACCAGTGATGTTTTAGACGTGATCAAAAGAGGGGGAGATGAACGTTTTAATGAGGATGGTACTACCTCAGGAAAAGTAGGTCCTAAGTGGGAAGTAATCTATCAATATTCACATGTATTTAGAGGAATTATTCATGTTTTTTTTGGTTATGATGAAAATCTAATAAAAAAATCGGACTTATTCGAATTGGAGTCAAAGGCTATTCAAATGATAAAACAGAAAACAGAAAAAACCGCTTTATTTTGTAAAAAAAACGGAATCCCTTATATTTTATTAATTCAACCAACTCCATCAGATTTAAACGTAAAGCATATTCAACCAATAAAATTTATTAATATACTTACAGCAGAACCTTATTCAATTAACCTATTTAAACCGATGCATAAGTATTATCTTTTACACAATATAAAAGATGATAGTTGGGATTTAAATGGACATTTTAATTCCAATGGATATTTGGTTTTAGGTAATATTATTTATGAGGAATTACTTAAAAGGAAAGAGCTACAATACTTGTTTAATTAGAAGGGTTTTGTGAAATCTAAATGCTGATGATTAGTTTCCCAATTGGATGTTTTTATTGCATTTTTTTTCTTCATAAAAAATCTAATGATTAGCGCAAATGGCGTAAGCAGTAAAAAGAAAAATAAGCCTAAAATTATTCTACTATTGATATAGCCCATTATTTTGCCAATAAAAATCCAAAATTGTGCAATTTTATTAGCTCCAATAGCACTAAAAACAGAAATAATTAGCACACCAATAGCAATGAAATAACACCAAATAAAATTAAACAAATATCCAATAATGATAAACCCCAAAACTATTGCATGATTGGTTTCATATACCTTTTCTTTTTTCATATTATTAAAATATTGGATAAATAAAGGTAGCAACTGCAGAACTTTCTGCAAATAATAACAATAAGCCTAGTGCCAAAAGTGCTAGCATAATGGGTATAAGCCACCATTTTTTTTGTGATTTTAAAAAGTCAATTAAATCTTTTAGAAAGTCCATTTTTTTGTTTATTTAGTTATTAAAAATTTTTCCATAATTAGGGCATCAATATTGGTATTTAAAAAGCAATTGATGGCATCTTCTGGCGTGCATACAATTGGCTCATCTTTGATGTTAAAACTTGTGTTTACCAATACTCCAAAACCAGTTCTTTTTTTAAAATCAACCAATAATTGGTACATTAATTCATTAGAAGAAGCTGTTACTGTTTGAATTCGTGAAGAATAATCAACATGTGTAATGGCTGGTATAACTGATCTTACTTGATTAATAGTTTTAAATAAATCATCTTCAATTGGTGTATTTTCTATTCTGTATTTGGGTAAAATTTTGTGAACAAAAAGCATGTAAAAAGAATCGTGTTTTTGACCAAAAAATCTTTCAAATTCTTCCTTTAACATGATAGGTGCAAAAGGCCTAAAACTTTCCCTTTTTTTTACTTTTAAATTTAAATTTGAAAGTGTATTTTGAAACAACGGATTTGCTATGATACTTCTATTTCCTAATGCCCTAGGACCAAACTCCATTCTTCCTTGAAACCATCCAATAATTTTTCCATTGATTAGCAAATCATTGGTGCTTTGAATCAATTCATTTTCATTTAATTTTTTATACAATAAGTTACTTCTTTTTAAAGCATTTTCAATGGCTAATAAAGTAAAATTCGGCCCTAATTTACAGCCGTTCATTTGGTCATAATCAGTTGTATATTTTCTAGCTATATGAAAGTGCATATAATGAGCTGCTAAAGCCGCACCTATTGCCCCACCTGCATCTCCTGCAGCAGGTTGTATATATATATTATCAAAAATTTTGCTTTCCAATAATTTCCCATTGGCCACACAATTTAAAGCAACTCCTCCAGCCAAACACAAGTTATTTGAACCTGTAATTTCCTTCGCCTTTTTGGCCATTTTTATTAACACTTCTTCTAATACCATTTGCAATGCTTTTGCAAGGCAATAATGTGCTTTCAAAATAGGTTCATTTGTCCCTCTTTTTTTGATTCCAAAAAGCACTTCAAATCTTTTTTCATGAATCATTTTTAAAGAACTTGCATATTTAAAATAATATGGATTCAGTTCAATGGAACCGTCTTCAAATATTTCAATAATATTGTCAATAATGATGGTTTTAAAAAGTATCACTTTTTCCTCTTCATCATTGGCAAAAGGTGCCAAACCCATTACTTTATATTCTCCGTTATTTACTTCAAAACCCAAAAAATAAGTAAAGCTTGAGTACAGTAAACCAACCGAGTTTGGAAAATGCATTTCCACTAAATTTGTAATATTGTTTTCGGCTCCTAATGAAATGGAAGCCGTTGCCCACTCGCCAACACCATCAATGGTTAAAATGGCTGAATGATTAAAATTACTTACAAAAAATGCACTTGCCGCATGCGATAAATGATGGGTTGAAAAAAGCACTTTGGTTTTCTTTCCATTATAATTGGAATCGTATGCTTTCAAATGTTTTTTTATTTCATTTTTTAAAAACAATTTTTCTTTTAACCAAGTAGGAATTGATTTTATAAAAGATTTAAATCCTGAAGGTGCTAAAAAAAAATAAGTTTCTATTAATCTTTCAAATTTTAAAAATGGTTTGTCGTAAAAAACCAATGCATCAATATCAGCTAAATTTAAACCAGCTTCTTTTAAGCAATAGTCTATTGATTTTATGGGAAATGAAGAGTCACTCTTGATACGTGAAAACCTTTCTTCTTGAGCTGCAGCTATTATGTTTCCATCTACTAGTAAAGCAGCGGCAGCATCATGATAATAAGCAGAGATTCCAATGATATTCATAAAATTCAAAAATAACATATATTTGTAAAATAAAAAATCGACCTTGTTTTCATTCTGCACTATCAGTTCATCTTCTCACTTGTTTAAAGCATTTGCTTTGGCTAACAGCGTAGCTCCATTTCAAGGTTTTTTAAATATACTTGTCATTGATAAAATTGATGTTTTAGGTGAAAAGCCAGAGAATGTAAATATTTTTACTTTATCTGACTTGAAAGATAATATTGGCATTCAGATTATAGATAAATATAAAAACAAACAAGATAAATTAAGGTGGGCTTTAAAACCCATTTTTTTAAAACATTTATTGAATGAAACGGATGCGCTAATTTATGTAGATAATGATATATTTTTTTACAATGATTTCTCTTTTCTATTTCATGAATTAGCAACAAATAATATTATACTCACACCACATTTTTATAAAATTAATACCTTTGAAGACCAAAATTGGTTAGAAGCAAACTTTCGAGTGGGATTATACAATGCTGGTTTTATAGGGGTAAATCAGCAAGCAAAAACAGCTTTAAATTGGTGGGCAAATTGCTGTTTATACAATGTAAAAAAAGTTTTTTGGAGAGGCTTGTTTGATGATCAAAAGTATTTAGATTTGTTCCCAATATTATTTGACAAAGTAAAAATAATTAAAGAAAAAGGATGTAATTTGGCAGGATGGAATTATTTGAATTATCATTTAAAAAGAGAATCAAATGGGGAATTAGTAATTGATAATATAGATAAGCTTATTTTTATTCATTTTGCAGAATCATCTTTAGTTGATTTTTCTAACACAAATCATTTTTTAAATAAAGAATATAAAGTTTACGAAAAGAATTTACTGTATCATCATGCTGCTTTTTCTTATAAAAGAAGTATTTTTAATAAACGGACCATTGTTCCTTTTATCTATTTTTTAAAATGGAAATTATATAGAAAAATTGAAAAATAAAACGAAGAAAATCGACAATTTATTAATTGAAAATATCCCAAAAATTAGCTACAAAAAATATTATATTATTTTATTAGCTATTGTATTATTAGTTTTTGGCAATACCCTTTTTAATGGTTATAACTTAGATGATAATTTAGTTACTCAAAAACAGGTATTAACTTCAAAAGGACTTTCATCCATCAATAAAATATTTTCTCAATCCTATTATTCCAATAATGTTGATTTGGGTTTTGGATACAGGCCAATCGTATTATTGTCATTTGCCATTGAACATCAGTTTTTAGGTGAAAGTGCTAAAACCAGTCATTTTGTTAATTTAATTTTATATGCCATTGCTGTGCTTTTATTATTTAAATTATTATTAGGTTATACCGGTGAAAAAGGAATTTTATTGGCTTTTTTAGCAAGCATTTTATTTGCAGTGCATCCCATTCATTCCGAAGTAGTAGCTAGTATTAAAAACAGAGATGAAATATTGGCTTTTCTGTTTTTGATGCTTTCAGCACTATCCATTGAAAAATATTTGAAGAATAATAGCCTATTATCTTTATTGTCTATTTTATTATTTTTTTCAATAGGCATGCTTGCTAAAAAAAGTATTTTTACCATGATTTTTGTGTTGCCTTTAGTGGTAATTATTTTAAATAATATTCCATTAAAAAAAATATTTTTAATCACATTGATGTTAGCCTTACCGGCTGCAATAATAGGATCTAGCTTTAATTGGTTCAGGTTAAGTCTTATTTTTATTTCACCCTTTGTATTAGTTGTTTTTGTTTACTACATCATTAATATTATAAAATATAAATCTCAAACTTTTAATATTTTGAATAAACTTATAAATTTTATTCAAAACTTTTATTTTTTATCAGTTATTGCATGCTTATTATTTGGTTTGGCCATATGGAATATGGAATATTTGTATTTCATCATTGCCATTCCTTTTTCTTTATTAGCCATTAGAAAGAATGAACCAATTGGAGTCATGTTGTTATTGGTTCAACTTATGGTTTTTTCTTATTTTTTTGATATTGAAGACATAGCGATACTCGCTATTTTTAGTTGTGTTTTTTATTTAGCATATGCTTTAATGAATAGAAAATTACATTGGATTTTATTAGTTACCATACCCATATTAGCAATAAATTTTTTCAATTCTAATTTTCATGCCATCTCTGTTTTTGGTTTCTTAGCATTATTGCTTTTTTTGTTTTTAACATTTAAAAATATCAAATGGGGTTTATTATTTCTTATATTTATATTTTTTGTTAGCTACTTGTTTTTTGATATTGGCTTATTCAAAATTGTATTGGCATCATTTTTTATTATTTATGTAATTAATGATAAGTGGCCTAGCTTTAATATATTTAAAATTGCCACAATTATTTTATTAATAAGTATGGTAATTTTTAATGCGTTAAGTCCTAACTGCAAGACTCATTTATGG
>CANGPW010000080.1 GCA_947456185.1 Bacteroidota bacterium
CTCTTTTTTTTAGAAACTTATGAAGTTTTTGAATATTACTAAAATCCCCCTTATAATCAAATCCCGTTTTTTCTATTGAAATATTTGTTTTATCGTTTGGCAATGAAATAGAATAATTTTCTCTATACAAAGGCAATACTTCCTTTTCAAGTTCATCTAGTTGACTAATTCTTGATGAAAAAGCATCTTCTTTCAATTCTTCAAGGTATTCAAGAGTCTTAATGTGGTTTAATTTTTTGAGTTTAATGTAATTTGGATGAATTTTAATATTATTTAAGTATTCATTGTAGAACTCTTTTATAACACTTTCTTGATTTTTATTTTTGAAATAATCACATAATGAAATCACTTCTAAATTTTTATCCGACTTGAAATTTAGCTTACTTAAATGTTCATTTAAAAATTGGTATGCACTCAATTCACTATGAAGAAAGTCCAAAATAAAAATATCATTACCAATTCTTTCTCCCTCTTTTTCCATATTAACAATTTAACTATAGGTTAATTTTACCCACAAAGTATATTGTGGCAAAGTTCTAAATCTTTTAAATGTAAATCAAGTACTTTATTGTATGCTTTTCTTCTGTAACCTCCAAACAAAGATATAGTGAGTGGTAAGGGCTTTTTAATAATTAGACTTGTTTCTTTAACAAAGCAATACACCATTTCACTTGCCTTCAACCATTCTTTTGTAGTCAACTGTCCTCTCATATCATCTAAATTATGAGAATCAGCACCTTTGCAATGCACCAAATAGTGAATATTATTATTGATTATTTGCTTTTGAAGTATTTCCAAACGATGTTCCAAATCTTTTAAATAGGATTTGTGTTGATATATTGGATTAATGTTACAGCCTATTGGAATTGCTTCATTTAAATCAGAAACAAAATTTCTGCTATCTTCAATACTATTACCATAATGTCCATCTAAATCTAAATATGCTCCCTTTAATCCAGTATCTCGATATATCTTTACAGATGAAATTACCTGACCTGAAAATGTACAAAATGCACTACCACTATTAGGATTTGCATGATGAAAGCCACTTGTTGGCGTAAAACATATTTGATATGGATTTTCAATACTGGATTTTATAGCATTATACAAAGAAGCATTTGTATATGTAACCGTTTCTGTAAACTGCTTTGTCCATTTTAAACCATTATTTTCACACAAAGGCTTTTTACCTTTAAAAAAAGCATCAACATATTTTTCGGAATGACCGATTAAAAAATCGTTTTTCTCAAAGGGTTCAAAGTCTGAAAAGACCTCAATATTTTCTTCAAACCCGTTAAGTTTCAAGTATTCCATAAATAGCTTTGGTTTATTGGGCGACATAGAATAATTACTTTCTATTTGCTCTTTTAAAGCCATTTTAGGATTGTAAAAAGTTAGTATTTTATTTTTCCTCATTTTTTGGTTTAAGTGAAATCAAGTCTGATGCTAAACGCTTATTACTATCCATTACTTTAGCATAACTTCTTGTTGTTTTAATATCTTGATGCCCCATTAATTCTTGAACAACAGATAATGAAACCCCTTTATTTAATAACAATGTGGCATAAGTATGTCTTGCACAATGGAATGTTATTTCTTTTTTTATTCCAGCAAAAAACACCCATTGTCTTAACATAGTATTCATCCAACTATTGTAATTCAAATTTTTAAAAACTCGTTCTTCTGAATTTTGAATTTCTCCTAAAATCTCTATGGATTCATCTGATATTTGATGGTATTGCAATCCCTTTGTTTTTTTTCTATGAAAAACAATTTGCCATTTTCCATCATTGTCTTTCGTTAAATTATTCCAATGTATTTTCATTATATCTGCATAAGCCATCCCAGTTAAACAGCTAAATAAGAATGCTTTTTTTAGTTCATGGTTTTTACATTCTGTTTTAGTCAATAATATTAGTTCATTATCTGTCAAATATTGTTTAATTGGTTCTTCTCTAGTTGGAGACTTCATATTATGAGCATAATCTATATCAATCAGTCTATCCCTAAAAGCTTCATGAACTGCATGTTTTATTAAATTGAAATAACGTTGTGCTGAAGTACCTTTAAGCTTTTTATCTACAGTTAAAAAATGTTTTAAGTTTTCTAAATAATCTCTATTTAATTCATTAAAATGCAATCCATTTGGGCTAAATTCCAAAAGTTGTTTATAAGCACTTCTCCAACCATCATAATTAGTTCCTAACACTTCTCTTTTATCTACAATGTTTTTGAAATATTTCACAAAGTTTATTTCCTTTTTCTTTGAAGTATGAAAGCCAATTTCATTGCGTTGAATCTTTAGTGTCAATTCAGCTTTCATAGTTTCAATCATTTCATTGGTTTCTTTATTGTGGTCTTTTTCTAACCTTGTTTTAGACTTATCATATAAAAACAATCCTGATTTTTTTCTTTGCCTTGTTCCATTTATATAATAGTCTAGATAGATATTGCTTTTCCCTTCTGTAGAAGGCCTTAAATAAGTGTTTACTTTCATATTATGACTTTATTAAAAATTTACGTGTACTTAATTGTTTTACTTCAACTTTATTTTCTTTTATCCATCGGCTTAAAGTTTTCCTGCTTATGCCTTTTAAATTACAATAATCTTCAACTGGAATAAATTCTGCCTTTATAATTCTATTAGTTTGAATTAATTGTGATATAGTAAATTGAATTTGATTTAATGCTTCTGTATGGATATTAAGTTGATTCTTTACAAATTCTTCAAAATTCACTTCAATTAATACTTCATTTCTTTTATTTACTTTATATGCTCTCGATGCACAACTATGATTACAGTATTTAGTTGTTCTTTTTTGAGCTTTAAACTCGTTTCTACAAAACAGACAAATCTTGTCGTAATTTCTTAGCGAAGTCATAATAAAGGGACATAGACATACCATTAGTGGACATAAGCGGACATTGAAATTTTTGAAATAATTTTTTTGTCACAATTAGACACAAATGATTTATTTGTGTCCAAATATACTCAATATATTAGACACAAAAAAGGATTAAATGAAAAAATAAGAAAAATAAAATTTGTAAGATGCTGATTTACATTGCTTTTGGTAGCAGATGTTTGCGGATGTTTTCAATGGTCATTTTCCGATACAAAACTTGCTAAAAATATTGGCTAATAAGTCATCACTTGATATATCCCCAACGATCTCACCAAGGTGATAAATAGCTTTGCGAATGTCAAATGCCAATAAATCGCCTGTTTGTTGTATGTCCATTCCTGTTAGCACATCTTGCAATGAGTTTGATGTATTTAACAAAGCTTCATAGTGGCGCATATTGGTAATAATTACATCGTTTTTTACCGCATCACCTCTAATTATTTCAATTAATTTTTGGTTCAATGCTGCCAAATTATTTTTTTGTAAAGTACTTACAAATATTGGTTTCGCTTGCTTGCTGTTAGCAATAAAAGAATTAAGAATATCGTTTTTGTTTTCAGCTAATAAATCAATTTTATTGCCAACAGGAATTACCACCGCATGGTCACTGATCAGTGCTTCCAATTCAGTATTTAATTCATCTATGGTTGTAGTACTTGCATCAAATAAATAAATTACAATACTTGCTTTATTGATACTTTCAAACGTCCGTTCAATGCCAATGGTTTCTATGGCATCGGTGGTATTTTTTCTGATACCAGCGGTATCAATTAAGCGAAACAAAATGCCATCAATGATAAAAGTTTCTTCAATGGTATCGCGGGTCGTTCCAGCTATATGACTTACTATGGCTCTTTCATCGTTGATCAAAGCATTCAGTAAAGTTGATTTTCCTGCATTGGGCTTGCCTACAATAACCGTTGGAATTCCATTCTTAATGGCATTACCATATTTGAACGATTGCAATAACGATTGCACCATGTTTAAAATGTTTTGAACCAAATCCTTCAATTGCGGTCTGCTGGCAAACTCCACATCTTCTTCCCCAAAGTCTAATTCTAGTTCTATCAAGGATGCAAAGTTCACCAATCGTTCACGTAAGTTGGTAATCTGACTCGAAAAGCCTCCACGCATTTGTGTCATGGCAGTTTGATGACTTGCTTCACTGTTACTAGCTATTAAATCAGCTACGGCTTCGGCTTGTGTTAAGTCGAGTTTTTTATTTAAAAACGCTCGCATGGTAAATTCACCAGGCTTAGCAGAACGTGCGCCATTTTTTATAAATAGTTGTAAAATTTGTTGTTGAATATAAGCCGAACCATGGCAACTGATTTCTAACGTATTTTCACCGGTATATGATTTTGGTGCTACAAAAATAGTGGCCAATACTTCATCAATAATTTTTGGATTTTCTATATCAGAAGCATCTATGATTCTTCCAAAATGAGCGGTATGAGAGGCTTGCGATGCAAGATTTTTACCTTTGAAAACATGGTTTACAATGTCAATGGCATTACTACCACTTATTCTTATCACACCAATGGCACCAATGCCTTCGGGAGTTGCTAAAGCACAAATGGTGTCGTTTAAATCGCTTCTTAAATAATTACTCATGGGTTATTGAAAATTTTGAATTGTTTTTATTTATCCCAAACAGGTAAAATATTTCCTCTTAAGTCAGCGTATAGTGAAATGTCATTGTAAATAATTTCTGCTACACCATCTTCAAAAGTTCCAACAAAATCAAATTCTAATTTCAATACTAATTTTCCTTCTTTGTCAATTGCTCCCCATTTACTTCCTTTTCTTACAGGGCATAATCCATTGGCAAAATAAGCCACCTCATCATAAAATGGTTGCATCATCATTTCGCCTTTTCCATTAATGAATCCGTATTTTGCTTTTCCCATTTTATCAAACATTTTAAAGCCAGCAAATCCTTCTGCATACGGACGTAATTCGTCAAATGTTGGTTCAAATTGTTTTACTCCAGCGGTGTTAATAAAACATACTTTTTTCTGAATTTCTACTTCGGCCAATCCATTATAAAACATACTTGCATAATCGTATTGCGCAGGAATAATTATTTCGCCTTTATCGTTCATGTAGCCAAATTTTCCATTGTCAATAAAAACGGCAATTCCCTCATTGAACTTTCCTATTTCGGTTGTTTCTTTACATTTTTTTGTAAAGGAATGATCTATCAAATAGGTCATGCTATTTTCCTTGACTCTAGCTATGTTATTTTCAAAATTTTCAGCGTCTCTATAAATAAAATCACAAGCATATTTACCATCAATTTTTATATAAGCAAATCGGTATGCAAGGCTAGTTACATCAATATAATATTTCTTTGAAACTTCATCCATTTGTCTACTAACCCTTGATAATCCATTGTGGAAAGGATTTGCTTCATAAATAAATGAATCTAATTTCATGGCAACTTTTCCAGTTGCATCAACATAAAACCATTCCATTTTAAAATTGCGCGCAGCACAACTTCCTTCACTGAATTTAGAAATGAACTGATACACTCCGGTATCAATAATTCTTTTATCCGAAGCATTGATTAAGCATGGTTGATTGCCTAGGGCAACCACCGCAAAACCTTCATTAAACTCTTGCGCAATGTCGTATTTAGGCGTAATTACTACTTTTCCTTCTTGGTTCATATAACCCCATTTGTCTTTTAACAATATAGGAAAAAGCTTTTGAGCACTTGCACTTAAATTTAAAAGTGTAATGAATATAATTGTATAGCTGATGTGTTTCATAAGTGCAATAATATTGATTTCATTGAAACAATCATTAACATTTATTGCAACACCTGCATAGTAGCTTGGGCTTTTAGTAAACATTCATCGTATTCGTGCGCTGCAATGCTGTCGAAAGTAATGGCGCCACCTACCATTAAACTTAAATATTTATTGCTTTCATTGTATTGAATAGAACGAATGACTACATTGAAATCAAAATTCCCGTTAGGTGCAAAATAACCAACTGCACCACTATACAATCCACGTTTGGTAGCTTCAAATTGTTCTATATATTCCATGGCTATTACTTTTGGTGCACCTGTCATGCTGCCCATGGGAAAAGCATTTTTTATGGCTTGTACAGCGTTTATATTTTCGCAAATATCGCTTGAAACAGTTGAAATCATTTGGTGCACTTGCTTGAACGAATAAATACCAAAAAGCTCTTCCACTTTTACAGTTCCCGTTTTGGATGAATGCGCCAAATCGTTCCTCACCAAATCTACTATCATTAAATTTTCGGCACGCTCTTTTTCTGAATGCAGCAGCAATTCTTTTAAATGATTGTCTTCTGATTCATTATTCAAATTACGTTTAATGGTTCCTTTAATGGGCTGTGAAAACAATTTTTCTGCTTGCTTTAAAATAAATCTTTCCGGACTGGCACATGCCAAATATTTGTCATTATATTTAATAAAACTTCCAAAAGGCACTGGCGATTTTTCTTGTAATTGTTTGTAAATTTCAATGGAATTGATGGATGCATCATCGTCAAAAAACTCCATGCAATAATTCATTTCATACACATCGCCAGCAATGATGTGTTGCTTAATTTTTTCAATATTTTCCAAGTAAATTTCTTTACTTACCCGTTGTTTTAAAACAGTTTTTTTGCTAGTCGCAATGCTGGTTTGTTCATATTTTTCAATACTTTCAAGCCATTTCTCAAAACTATTGAACAAAATACTTTTGAAAGTAATTGATCCATTTTTATGGATAATCAATAAATGTTCAGGAACAAAAAAGTACAGACTTGGGAAGTTAATTCCATCCAAATTATTGGAACTTAAATTCTCTATTTGATTTTTTAAATCGTAGGTAAAAAAACCAAAACAATATTCGTTTTGATGTTTATTTTTAAAAGCTTGAAGTTTTTCAAAATCATTTTGATTTTTACCAATACAAGCATGTTTTACACCCGCTGCCAAAGCAAATTCTATTTCATGCAATCCAAAAGCGTTGGTACTTTCGTTGTTATTTAACAGCAAGCACACCTCAAATTGATTGGCCCAATACAATGCTTTGTCTTTAATATGTTGTAATTCAGTTTTGGTCATTTTATTTGCCATTGTTGGTGTTTAAGCGTTGCGACACCAACAATTAATTTATAGAAGTTTAATTCAAATCTACTTTAAAATTATTTACAATTTACCTGATTTTTTCAGATTGTTTATCACTTTAGAAAGCGGAACTTTTACTTCTTTTTTTTCTGCTTTCAGCAATTATTCCATCCAACAATTCTTCAATTGCAACTTGAAGTTTTTCAATAGATTTCAAATCAATTTTAATTGCTGTTTTCTCATTTTTCTCATTGACAACAAATTTTATACTTTTCATTTTATTACCTAATCTTTAATCCATCAAACAAGCCAGTAACAGCTTTTATTTCACCCACCAAGAGTTTATTAAAGTTAATCAAAGGTTCTTGTAAATAATGGTGCAAAGGTGCTAAGGCTTCATCACTAAATAAATCGGTAGCTGC
The DNA here is from genome assembly GCA_947456185.1 of Bacteroidota bacterium. Taxonomy (GTDB): domain Bacteria; phylum Bacteroidota; class Bacteroidia; order UKL13-3; family UKL13-3; genus JAAFJM01. The sequence goes on from CANGPW010000080.1 coordinate 7,425, forward strand.
TACAAATGCTTGCGCAACATTGTACTGAGGTAACATTTTACCATCATCTATTTTTATACAAACACCTATTTTTTGTTCGGGTAAACTCATACAAAATATGCCTTCCGCGCCTGTTTTTCCAATTATTTGTGGCGCAGTAATTTGCATCATATCGGTGCAATAACGCTTAGAACCAGCCACCATAAAAGGATATTTTGAAACAGCTTCTATTACTATTTTGCAAGCATTGGCTAGCTTCTCATCATACTGGTTACTCACCAAATTTTTAAACCCAATGGCTTGGTTCAAAACTGGAATGGAATAAATAGGAGCGGAGCAACCGTCCAAAGCTGTCACCATCTTTTCTTTCGGATATTCATAAACTTTCTCCACATATTCTAAGATTAATTGCTGAATAGCATGATCAAGGTTGATATAATCTTGAATGGGCGCATTCATTAATTGGCAAAGGGCCAACATGCCAGCATGCTTTCCACTGCAGTTATTATGAATATGTTCGGGTTTTTTGTTTGTGCTAATTAAATGATTGGCATCGCGTTTTGAACTTGGATATTGCGGACCACAACATAAATTGTTTTTATCCAAACCAATTTTTGAAAGAATACTTTCCACCACTGTTATATGTTCCTGTTCTGCATTGTGCGAACCGCACATGATGGCAATTTCTTGCAATGTAAAACCATATTTTTCCATTCCACCCAAAACCAAAAGCGGTAAAACTTGTATGAATTTCATGGCTGAACGTGGGTAACAAATTTGCTCCACATTTCCTTTACTGAATATCACTTCATTATTTTCATTTACCACACAAATGGCGCCACGGTGAAAACTTTCTAACACATTGGCACGGTAAACTTCCACTAAAATTGGGTTTTGCATGTTAATATTTAAAGCCGCAAGCAAATAAAAAATAAGCAATAAGCAAAATGACGAAGTATGAAGTATGAAATGAGCAATGGGAGATGGGAGTTGAGAAGAAAAAAGATGAATTATGAAATGCATGAAAAAAAGTAATTGATAATTTGTCATCCTGAGCGGAGTCGAAGGAGGCAATAACTAAAACCACACACAAATGCTTGTTATGTGGCGAGCGTGGGGCCGACAATAAACCGGGCTGTGCTTCTAGCCTTGTGGGTGGGTAGGTTTTTATTGTCTTGTCCTGCCTTGCAGGATTGTTTCTTTGTAATTTATACTGAGCGTAGTCGAAGTAGCTAAGGAAAAAGTATGAAGTAAAAATGAGAATGTTTAAATAGTAAATAGAATTTGATTAAGGCATTGTGCGGTAGCTTCTGTGGCAGAATGTTCTCGACTCCGCTCGAACTGACTGCTAATTTGTGCGAGATAAAACCCTTCCTAAAAAGGAAGGGCAGGGTAGTTGTTTTGAAAATTAGCTACCAAAACAGTTGTTGGTGCCGCTGCGCTAAAACACCAAACAACGGGCAACTGAGTGGATTGGTGAGGACACCAACCACGGACAAATCCTCTGAGAGTGGAATTTGCATTATCGTAAAAGTAAAATCAAGCAAATCATTTAATCCTAAAAATCATATTTCAGACATGTGCGGGAAGAGATTGTCTCGTGCCTCGCAATAACGTTCTAACAAACAAAAGCTTGTTTTGTGGCGAGCGTGGGGACGACAAAAATGGGCCATGAGCGTGGAAGCTCCTTTTTGTCTAGCTTTTTTGCATACTTTTTCAGCAATGGAAAAAGTATGAATTAAAAAAAGAGGATGTTTAAATAGTAAAAAGAATTTGATTCAAACATTGTGCGGGAGCATTTGCGGCAGAATGTTCTCGACTCCGCTCGAACTGACTGTTGATTTGTGTGGGATAAAACCCTTCCTATCAAGGCAGGGTAGGTGTTTTGAAAATCTGCTACCAAAATTGTTGTTGGTGCCGCTGCGCTATAACACCAAACAACGGGCATAGGAGATGTTTCTTTGAATACGTCACAGACGTGCACTAACTTTGCAATTAGTGAAATAAAAAGAAATCTGCGGAAATCTGTGTAATCTGCGGGAAAAATTAAACAAAAGGAAAATATTTAAATATATTTGTCACTTATTTTTTTGTTGCTAAAATACAACCTTTATGACTGAAGTTTTTGCCACATTTGTTGATGTAATTTTGCCTTTATACGTTCCAAAGCTATTTACTTACCGAGTAGCCGATAATTTGGTGAAACAAATAAAATTAGGCAAACGTGTGTCGGTGCAGTTTGGTAAAAGTAAAGTTTATGCCGCCATCATTGCAAAAGTACACAATTCGCCTCCCAAAGATTATGAAGCCAAATACTTACTTTCGGTATTAGACGATGAGCCAATCATAAACATTGAACAGCTCCAGTTTTGGCAATGGATCAGTGATTATTATTTGTGTAACATGGGCGATGTAATGCAAGCCGCTTTACCAGCCATGTTAAAGTTACAAAGCGCCAGTAAAGTAATTGCCAATCCTGATTTTGATAACAATACTGAGCTAGACGATAGGGAATATTTAATCATGGAAGCACTGGCCGTTCAGCATGAGCTTTCTATTGAAAACATTCAGCAAATATTGAATGTAAAAAACGTACTGCCATTCATTAAAAGCCTGGTAATTAAAGAAGCAGTATTAATCAACGAAGAAATTCAAGATAAATACAAGGAGAAAATGGTAAGCTGCATTCGGCTGACTCCTGCTTATGAAAACAATGAGGAAAATATAAAAATCCTCTTTAATTTATTAGAAAAAAAAGAATTACAAATGAATGCGCTTTTGTCGTATTTGCACTTTAAGCAAAACAAAACGCATGTACTTAAAGCCGATATGGTTAAAAAGGGAAATATCAGCGTATCTACCTTACAAACCTTAATCAAAAATGGGGTGTTTGAAGCCTTTGAAATTGCGGTGGATAGAATTCAATTTGATGAAACTAAAATTGAAAC
>CANGPW010000081.1 GCA_947456185.1 Bacteroidota bacterium
AAATATAAAACCAACCAAATCAAATCTTCGTGAATTTCGTCAATTATTTTTTTATACAGTTCCAAGTTTAACATGCCAGTATTTCGGGTAAATTCCCTTAATCCGCTTGGGCACTGGGGACAACGCAAATTACAACTGGTGGTAGGTTCTATTTCCATGGTTAATGGCATTCCCCAATGAATGGGTTTTTTGAAAACTTTTGAAATATAATAACTACTCAAAAGCTTGGTAGCATTGAGCAATCGCCTGCCGTTTAATTTTGAAAATAAGTTAATTCCGTCTGTAATATTTCTGTTCATGTAGCTTTGCAATAATATTACTTAATTATTAGATTTTAAGATTCAATTTTAGCCAGTGCGGTTTTGTTAAACTCACTTCTGGGCTAGTTCACGCCTCTGCACCCACCCGCATCTAGCGAATGAGATTTTATTTGGCGTCCCGCCTAACAAAGCTAGCTATGTTTTACAAACGAATAATAAAATGGAACTTTTATTTAGAAATTACCAATTTTTGGTAACTTTGAAAAAATAAAAATAAAATTATGGGACGAAATACATCGGTTTCTTTAGGAGATTATTTTGAAAATTTTGTAGACGATAAGGTATTGGGAGGTAGATACAAAAATGCAAGCGAAGTCATTCGAGCAGGTTTAAGGTTATTAGAAGGAGAAGAAAATAAAATACACTTACTTAAAAATGCCATGAATGAAGGTATTGAAAGCGGAATTGCTAAAAATTTTAACCCTGATAAACACCTTGAATTGTTAAAAGCAAAAAAGAGAAATGCCTAAATATCATTTAACAAATAAAGCTGTTGATGATTTATCTGAAATTTGGGATTATACTTATGAAGTTTGGTCTGAGAATCAAGCTGACAAATATTACTATGAATTGCTTGAAGACTGCAAAGAATTATCAGAAAATCAAATTCTAGGTAGAAATTACATTGAAATTGAGAAAGAAATTTTTGGTTACCTATCTGGCCAACATATCATATTTTATAGATTTATAAATGAAAAAGAAATAGAAATTATTAGATTTCTTCATGCTAGCATGGATTTAAAAAATAGAATCCAAGAATAAATTTCCCACTCGCCCGCATCATGCGAGCATGAGTTTGTTTGGCGTTCCGCCTAACTTAAATTTTTAGTTTTTTAAAACAGAATAGTTCGTAGGAAATTGTTGTTGGTGCCGCTGCGCAAAAACAACAACGGGCAACCCTTCGGCAAGCTCAGGGTGACAGCTTACTTTTTCAATCGCAAGATGCAAGCAAATGCTCTAATTCCCGGTCATTGAGCTTGTCGAAATGATGGCTGTAACGCTTTCTCCTTCACTCGCCAGTATCTTGCGAGTGTGAGTTCGTTTGGCGTTTCGCCTAACTTAAATTTTTAATTTTTTTAAAAACAATAACCCTTCGGCAGGCTCAGGGTGACAGCTTACTTTGTCAATCGCAAGATGCAAGCGAATGTTGGTCGTGTTGCAGCTGAAATTGTTGTTGGTGCCGCTGCGCTGAAACACCAACAACGGGCAAACAACAGCAATCAGCAAAATTAACACCCCGGTCTTCGACCACCCCTCAAGAGGGGAATTTCTGCACTTGCTCTCATCTTGCAAGTCTGAGTTCGTTTGGCGTTTCGCCTAACTTAAATTTTTAGTTTTTTAAAAACAATAACCCTTCGGCAGGCTCAGGGTGACAGCAAATTTTGGCAATCGAAAGATGCGAGCGAATGCGTTGGAAAATCTTTCGGATTGCAAATCCGAACCGGCTAAGAACTATCAAATATCTAAACAAAAAGGAAACTTAGCATTTCATCTATTTTACTAATTTGAATAATTTTTATGCCACTGCTTTGCTTGGGCAATTTGTTAAATTTAGACAAATAAATAGTTGTAAATCCTAATTTTTCAGCTTCACTTAATCGTTGTTCTATTCTATTCACAGCACGTATTTCGCCACTTAAACCTACTTCGCCCACAAAACAAATTTTACTGTCAATGGCTATGTTTTCATAACTTGAAACAATGGCTGCTACAATGCCTAAATCTATTCCCGGATCTTCTACTCGTAAGCCTCCGGCAATATTGATAAACACGTCTTGCATGCCCATTCTTAAACCGCATTTCTTTTCCAAAATTGCTAAAAGCATGTTTAATCTTTTGGTATCATATCCATTGCTATTGCGTTGCGGAGTTCCATATACTGCCTGACTAACCAATGCTTGTGTTTCAATTAACAATGGTCGCATGCCTTCAATGGTAGCAGCAATGGTTACGCCACTTAATGCTTCATCGCGCTGGCTAATTAATATTTCCGAAGGATTTGAAACTTCGCGTAAACCACCATTTTGCATTTCGTAAATTCCAATTTCACTGGTGCTTCCAAAACGGTTTTTGGTAGTTCTTAAAATTCTATAAACATGGTGTCTGTCGCCTTCAAACTGCAAAACAGTATCCACCATGTGTTCCAATAACTTTGGACCAGCTATGGTTCCATCTTTGGTAATATGACCAATTAAAAAAACTGGAGTTCCTGTTTCTTTAGCAAACCGAATCATATCGCCAGCAGTTTCTTTTACCTGCGAAATACTTCCCGGAGTGGCATCTATTAATTCACTTTGTAAAGTTTGAATGGAATCAACAATTACAATATCGGGTTGTAATTCTTGAAAAGCTTTACCAATTTTTTGGGTAGAAGTTTCGGTAAATAAATAACAATTGTCGTTGGAATATGGCAATCGTTCGGCACGCATTTTAATTTGCGTATCGCTTTCCTCACCACTTATATAAAGCACTTTTAAATTATCAAATTGCAAAGCTATTTGAAGTAATAATGTTGACTTCCCAATTCCAGGTTCACCACCAATTAAAATAACTGATCCAGGAACCAATCCGCCACCCAAAACTCTGCTAAATTCACCATCTTTTAGCACCAAACGAACATCATTTTTTTGCTCCACTTGATTAATAGGAACAGGTTTTAAAGCACGTTGTGTATTACTATTTTCTTTCCAAGTACTTTTATAATCTATTTTTTCTTTGTGAATTACTTCTTCTACATAAGTATTCCACTCGCCACAACTGGTACATTTTCCAACCCATTTGGTTGAAGAAGCACCACAGTTTTTACAGAAGAATGAGGTTGATGTTTTTGCCATAATATTTTCCAAAAATAACTTTAATTGATGAAACAGAATTTATAAATTTACTTGAAACGTAAAATATTTTCATAATTAAATTCAATTTGGCTTTTTAATGCTTTTAAGATTCATAAAACAACAATGAAATAATATATTTTATAAAACAATATTTTTTTATATACTTTGTACCTCCATATTTATGAAAAAAATTAAAATAATAACACTCTATTTACTTTCTTTTATACTATTTGCTAATTACCTACAAGCACAAATAGAAAGCGAAAAAGACAGTTTAGAATCGCTATTACCCTTTGCTAAAGACTACCAACGAGTAGATATTTATATTGCCTTGGCCAATTTAGTAAAGCAAACTGATACTGCTACTGCTATTAATTATGCGCAGCAATCATTTAAAATTTCTAATAAAATTAACTATCCAAAAGGATTAGCCGGTGCATATATTATTTTAGGTTATTTTGAAATAAACAGAGGTAATTATAAAAATGCGAAAACAAAATACTTATATGCCATTTCGTACGCCAATAAATCGAACGATTTAAATACCATTTCGTGGGCATATGAGAACATGGGTAATTTGTATTTTATTCAATTAGATTACATAAAAGCCATGCGCTATTTTATGGGTGCATTGAGTAAAGCCGAAAAATCTGGTAACCAAAAAAGCATTGCTTTAGCTTATAACGAAATTGGTTCTTTATACTTAGAAATGAAGGATACTTTAAAAGCAGAATTTTATTACTCCAAAGCTTATAATATTTTAAAAAACAATGGCGATGAAATAGCATTTGCAAAAATTTCAAATAATTTAGGCAATATTTTCAAATATACACGTCTTGAAATGAAGGCTTTATACTTTTACAACAAAAGTTTAGAAGTGTTTAAGAAAAACAATTTGCAAGCCGATATTTCAACTGTGTTAAATAATATTGGAATGATTTATTTGTCGAAAAGTAACTTTAAAAAGGCATTCCAATTTGTAAACGAATCCTATGAAATAAACAAACAAAAATCTGATTATTTTAATACAACCATTTCATCATTGAATATAGGGAGAATTTATTTTGAAACAAAAAAAATAGACAGTGCATTGTATTTTTCAATGCAAGCAATGAAATTAGCTCAAGCAAATAAATACGCTATAGAATTCAGTGAAAGTTGTAAGCAATTAAGTAAAATTTATGAGTTAAAAGGCGACAATGAAAATGCATTATTTTATGCTAAGGAAAGCACAGCAAAACAAATTTTAGATGCAAATAAAGGAGCTGAAATTGAAAAAATAAATTCAAATTACGAGAAAGCTGAAATAGCCCAAAAGATTGAATTACTAGCTGCAGAAAACAAAGTAAATGAAATAAATATATTAGAAAAAGAAGATACCGTTCAACAAAAAAACACCATTTTATTAGCACTTTTTTCTGTCATTGTGTTTTTGGTTCTCTTTATTGTTTTGTTTTTTTATTTATTAACCCAAAAGAAAAAACATAAAACATTAGCACTTTCTTTGGCTGCAAAAAGTAATATTTTAGATAGGATAAACCAAGAATTACGAACTCCATTAAACTCATTAATGAACTACAGTTACCTGGCTAATGAAAGTAAAAACTTAACAGAATTACGCAAATATTTATTGGGAATAAATGCTTCGGGAAGCAACCTTAATTTTAGCATGAATAATATTGAAAGTTATTTGCAAATAGATTCAAAAAATAATTTAGTGGTAAATGAGCCATTTAATTTAAACGAAACCTTACAAAGTATTTTTAAAGATTTTCAAATTCAATGTAGCCAAAAAAACATTTTATTCTCTCAACTTATTTCACCCGATTTGCCTCATTTTGTAGTTGCTGACAGCAATAAAATTACAAGCATTATACAAAATTTATTATACAATTCATTAAAGTTTAGCGAAAAAGGTGTGATCAAAATTGAAATCAAATTGTTAAAAACCTTTAAAATTCAAGATGTCACAAAAGGCAGAATATCAATTGCAATCATTGATGAAGGACTTGGTTTTAAAGGTAAAAAAATGAAAGATTTAGTGTTTTCAAATTTGAAGAAAAACGCTGAAAATGATGGTTTTGGTTTAGGCCTTTTTATCGTAAATAATTTTGTAAAAGACCTTCATGGAAGTTTTGAATTATTAAATAATGACATTGCAGGATGCACCGCAAAAGTAGCATTTGAATTAGAAATAGACGAGGAGCATTCAATCAATGATAATTACTTTACTGAAAATAAAATTATTTAAATTAAATATTTTATTGATTGAAAGTTACTTAATAAACTGTTATACATTACAAAAAATATGGGTCCATAAAGTTGCAATAGCATCAAATGAAAAACCAATAAATAACGAATTGCCACTACATAAATTAAACGAGTTAGGAAGTAACAAAACTCAAGAATAGCATAACTAAAATTCATGATTTTAATTTTTAATTTTTCAAAACTCTTAAAATCATTTAGTTGGAAAAATATTTCATATTTTTTTATAGAAAAAAGTAAAAAACAAACAGTAGTTTTAATTAAATAAAATTGCATATTTGCCACTCTTTTAAAAAATACAAAATGGCAGTTTTAGTTAATAACGATTCAAAAGTAATAGTACAAGGATTTACCGGTAGCGAAGGAACATTTCATGCTCAACAAATGATTGAGTATGGAACCAATGTAGTTGGTGGTGTTACACCAGGAAAAGGTGGTCAAACACATTTAGAAAAACCAGTATTTAATACAGTTCAAGAAGCAGTAAATACTGCGGGGGCAAATACTTCTATCATATTTGTTCCACCGGCTTTTGCTGCTGATGCAATTATGGAAGCTGCCGATGCAGGAATTAAAGTAATTATTTGTATTACTGAAGGAATTCCGGTAGCAGATATGATTCCTGTAAAAGAATATATCAAATCACGTGGATGTACTTTAATAGGACCAAATTGTCCAGGTGTTATTACACCAGGTCAGGCTAAAGTGGGTATTATGCCAGGTTTTGTTTTTAAAGCAGGAAGAATCGGTATTGTTTCAAAATCAGGAACTTTAACTTACGAAGCAGCTGACCAAATAGTAAAAGCTGGCTTAGGAGTTTCTACTGCCATTGGAATTGGTGGAGATCCAATTATTGGAACACCAACTAAAGATGCAGTTGAATTATTAATGAACGATCCAGAAACGGATGCAATTGTTATGATTGGCGAAATAGGTGGAAGTTACGAAGCTGACGCAGCACGTTGGATTCAAGCTAACGGAAATAAAAAACCTGTAGTAGGTTTTATAGCTGGACAAACTGCTCCTGCTGGCCGCAGAATGGGTCATGCTGGTGCAATCGTTGGCGGACATGATGATACTGCAGCTGCTAAAATGAAAATTATGGCTTCATGCGGAATTCATGTAGTTGATTCTCCTGCAGAAATAGGATCAAAAATGGCTGAAATTTTAGGCTTAAAAGCAAACTAAAATTATTATAATATATTATAAAAAGAAAAGCTAATTTTAAAATTAGCTTTTCTTTTTTTTGGCTTCATAGTTTAATGGATAAAATTAGCGTTTCCTAAACGCTCGATATGGGTTCGATTCCCGTTGAGGCTACCATGCAGCACAACTCCAAATGATTTGAGAGTTGTCTATTTTAATTAAACCATTCAAATTCCAAACCTGTTAATTCCCACCAATCATTGCTAAGTTCAGCAAAAAATGTAATTGGAATTTTGGTTTTTGTTTTACTTCCTTCTATTTTAATTTCAAGGTGGCCAATCACTTTAGCTTTCTTGTTTTCTTTGTTAAATAAAATTTGTTTTAACTTGTAATCATCTATTGATTCTAAGTCGTGAATTAAATGCAATTGATTTGCCTTTAATTTTAATTCATGCAAAGAAATGTACTCATTATTTAACCTAAATTCTTCTTTACAAGAAAATTGATAATTGTTTTCACCTTCTTCGTTTTCAAACAACGTAAACAAAAAATGTTTGATTCTATTTCTTATATCAAAATCTTTATTGGGATGAAACTCTTCATAAATAAAATGCATAATCATGCCAGGCATGTTCATCATTTGCGCTTCTTCATGAATTAATTCTTCGGAAATAAATTTATACTTTATTTCATCACTGTATTCAGCCAAAAAGTCTAAATTTATATTGTTTTTAGCAAGCAACGCAAATGCTTTGTCAAGGGCTGTTTTTAGCTGTTTGGGTTTTAATTCGGCAGCCTGTTTAAAAGTATGTTTTCCTAACAATTCAACAATTTTCACTTTCTTTATATGTTTCGATTGTTTTTCAAATTCAATGATGTTTTTCAAAAACAAATTTTCTATTTCTGCAGGTAATTCCAATTCATTCCCACCCATAATTTGACCTCCCAAAAAATCTTCAATTTGAAGTTTCATCAGTTGGTTTTCCATGTGCAGGTCTTCACTCCTACTCAATTTGTTTTCGTTTGGAATTAATTGAATACTGTTCTCTTCATTTTTCAATTCATGAAAATTACGAAATGGATCTTCACCTACAAAATAATTTCCCCAATAAGAAATAGGCATAAAAATATTTTTACTTCCATGTACAAAGTTCATTAAAATATTTTCTTCTTCTTCCAAATCAATGTCTTCAAAATTTTCATAACTATACATTCTATTAATTAAATGGTCGGTGATGGAATTCATAAAACCAAGCATTTTTCTACTAGCTGTTTTGGTAATTATTGAGCTATCAAAAGCAATCATTTGTTCAGTAACAAAGGAAGCGGGAAAGGTAAAACGAGTCAATAAATTCTGAAGTCTTTTGGCAAATTCCGTAAAAGTTTTTTTAATGGTTTTACCAGCAATCACAATTGTAATAAGGCTTGGCTGATGAACATAAATTACCAAACTTTTTCCTTTAAATGAACTTGTAATTGTGTTTGCATACCATTCGCCTAAAACAATTTTATTCTCCATTGATTGATCAATCATTTCAGGTTTTAAACGCTGATTGTTTAGTAATTTTTGAGTAGCTCTAACAATTATCATTTTCAATTTTAGCTTTGATTATTTAAAAAAACAATTTTAATTGAATAAAAATTCAAATTAGTTAATAAAAAAATATTTGTACAATTTGTTTATCCTAAATAGTATTTTTTTTGTTTATTTGAATTTATGAAATATTTCGCATTTGTACTTTTTATTTGTAAAACAATGTTTGTTTTTGGGCAAGCTGAATTCGATAATACCATATATGATAAAAAAGTTCAAACGGTTCAATTAATGGTAAATGGAACCGATGACAGGTATCCAATTATTTCGTTAAATGCACAGCAATTAAAGCTAAGTTTTGATGTAATTGGAACTAATAATGAATATTTTCAATATACATTAATTCATTGCGACCAAGCATGGAAACCAACTAATATGCAACAAAGCTTGTATATAAAAGGTACCACTTTTGACAATATAACTGACTTTAAATTTTCAACAAATACTTATGTAAAATATGTTCATTATAATTTGTTATTGCCCAACGAAAATTTAAAACCAACCATTGCTGGCAATTATATTTTAAAAGTTTACAGAAATTTTGATGAAACCGATTTGTTATTAACCCGAAGGTTCATGATTTTAAATAATCAAACAAAAATAGAAGGAACTGTTCGACCGGCTACGCTTGCAGAATTCAGATATACTAAGCAAGAACTTAATTTTTCAATAGATTATAATGCCGCTTTGGTTCCAAATCCTTTGCAAGATATTAAAGTGGTGATTTTACAAAATAACAGATGGGACAATGCGTTGAGAGGAATTCAACCTCAGTTTACCAGTAACGGTAAATTAGACTATAATTATTTTGATAAAACTTTATTCAATGGTGGCAATGAATTTAGGATTTTTGACATTAGAAATTTAAGACAATTTAGTTTAAACGTTAGAACTAAAATTTTAGATTCATTTTATCGCTGTGTTTTAAACATGGACGAATCGAGAGGAAGCAAGCAATATTTCCAATACCTTGATTTTAACGGAAAAAGAATTGTAGCAAACAAAGAAGGTTATAACAGTGATTTGGATGGTGATTATGCAGCTATACAATTTCAATTAAGCGCAACCGATGCTTTACCCGCTGGTGCCGAAGTATTTGTTATTGGCGAGTTTACTGATTGGAAATTAAAGCCAGAATATAAAATGAATTTTAATGAAAACAGGGCTCGTTTTGATTTGGAAGTTTCCCTAAAACAAGGTCGCTATGAATATGTTTATTCTATATACGACAATGAAACCAAGCAACCTGATGAAAGTATTTTTGAAGGAAATCATTCAAATACCGAAAACGAATACATGATTTTAGTTTATAATAAAAATCTCCAATTTAATTATGATGAATTAATTGGTTCTGTCATATTTAACTCCGCTAAGCAATAATATTTCCACAAATTGATAACCAATTTAAAAATATTGTTTATAAATAATTAATAGCATTATAATTTGCAAACTTACTTTTGAACTATAAAAAATAATATAAATATATGAGCGATAATAAAGAAAAATTGAAAGCACTTCAGCTTACTATGGATAAGTTGGACAAGCAATATGGCAAAGGCACAGTGATGCGCATGAGCGATAAATTAGTCATTGAAACACAAGTAATTTCAACGGGTTCGTTAAGTTTAGATATAGCCTTAGGAATTGGCGGATTGCCAGTTGGTAGAATCATAGAAATATACGGACCAGAAAGTTCGGGTAAAACAACCTTAAGTTTACATGCCATTGCTGAATGTCAGAAAAAAGGTGGCATTGCTGCTTTTGTAGATGCAGAACATGCATTTGACAGAAGCTATGCTGAAAAATTAGGAATTGATGTAGATAATTTAATTATTAGC